>JAPYWZ010000025.1 GCA_028276105.1 Microgenomates group bacterium
TTTGATTTGTCATTTTGCCCTCCGAATCGGAGGGTGATATTTGATTTTTAATATTTTTCCAATACTCTATATCAAAAGGTGGATATATTACTTCGCTTTCTCTTTGATAGTACTTTAAACACCGCTTTTGAACCGTTTTGGAAATAGAAATAATTCTATCAGCCCTTTGAGCGCAGGCATAATCCCATTTTCTTAAGTAATTTAAGTAAGGAGAAACTAAAAACTTTTTTAAACCAAAAAGATGATAGTTTTGCGGCATTATCCACAAAAAACGGGTTGGGGTTAAAAGATAAACAATGTGTTTGACTGGTGTTTTAACAATTACTCCTTTGGCAAAAGAAGAGGTGACAGAAATTACTAAATTAAAATCAGAGAAATCAAAAGTTTCAAACGCCAAAGGATAAAAAGGAAGAGACAAAAGACGGTTTTTTTTTATAAAAGAAGGAAGTTTTTGAATAAAAGACGTTTTTATTAAAAAATTTTTTGCCCAGAAGGCTTTTTTCTCATCAAAATAAGAGGTAAAAAGAACGGCCTTTGGAAAAATTTCTAAAAAAGTCAAAAGCACTCTTTCTACCCCACCCCATTTATCCAACCAATCATAAACAATGGCTACTTTTTTTTCTTCCATTTTTTTTATTAAATTAAAGTATAATAAAACCAAATATGTTTAACATTTTAAATATTTTAAATTTTTTTAAGAAAAATTTTAACAAAAAAGATTTTTTAATAATTTTTTTGATTTTTTTTCTTTATTTCTTCACCCGTCTTGTCAACTTAGAGAAATTTCCTATTTTTACCGATGAAGGAATCTACATTACCTGGGCAAAAACTGCCTGGCATGATGCATCAATGCGTTTTATTTCTTTAACCGATGGCAAGCAACCACTGCAAACCTGGGCCACCATTCCTTTTTTAAAACTTTTTCCCAATCATCCCCTTTTTGCCGGTCGACTTTTTTCTGTTTTTACTGGTTTTTTCTCTTTATTTTTTGTCTTTTGCCTTCTTTTTTTTATCTTTGACAAAAAAACCGCTTTTTTGGGAAGTTTTTTTTATATCTTTACCCCCTACTTTCTTTTTTACGATCGAATGGCTTTGACTGATTCGGCCGTAAACATGGGTTTTTTGGGAATTTTGTTTTTTTCTTTACTTCTTATTAAATATATCCGTTTAGATGTAGCTTTAATTTTTGGTTTATTTTCTGGCTTGGCACTACTTACCAAATCATCAACCCAACTTTTTGTTTTTTTAGGACTTTTAGCACCAATAACTTTTCTTTTTAAAAAAGAAAAAGAAAGGTTAATTAAAACATTAAATTTTTATCTTCTTTATTGTTTAGTAATTATTCTTGCCTTTTTGATTTACAACATCCAACGTTTATCCCCTTATATGCATTATATTGGCATAAAAAACACCACCTTTTTAATGACGAAAGAAGAATTTTTAAAAGCACCTTTTTCTTTGTTTTGGAACAATGTTTTTGGAGTTTTGGTTGATATTGTTTGGGAAGCTGGATTTGTTTTACCAATTTTTGCTTTTTTTGGTTTATTTTTTCTTTTTAAAAAACAAGCATCTTTGGCTTTTTATCTTTTTCTTTGGTTTTTAATCCCTTTTTTAATTATTGCCTCAATTTCCAAAGTAATTTTTCCACGATACTTAATATTTTTTGCCTCGTTAATGGTTATTTTTGCCTCGTTTTTTCTTACCCACATCAATAAAAAAGCAAAAATCTTTCTTTTTACAATTTTTTTAATCTCCGCTTTATATTTTGATCACAAAATCCTTTTTGATTTTAAAAATATTTCTTTTCCAAAAATCGATCGAGGACAGTATATTGAAGGTCCACCAGCTGGATGGGGGGTCAAAGAGATTATTGATTTTTCCATTAAAAAATCAAAAGAAAAACCAGTGATTTTAATGGCAGAAGGAAATTTTGGTCTTGTTGGTGATATGCTTCGCGCCAGTCTCCCCCGCGATAATCATCAAGTTTCTGTAGACGCTTACTGGCCACTTGAAGAAAAACATTTAATTTCTCGTCAAAAAGATTTAGATAAATATTATATTTATGTTGTTTTTCCTCACCGTAATGACTTTCCCCAAAACTGGCCACTAAAACTTATCAAAAAATTTGAAAAACCAGGAAAAAAATCAGCCATTTATTTTTTTGAGTTGCTAAAAAAATGATGAAAAAAATTTTTTCAAAAATCTTATTTTTTAGCCCATTTTTATTAATTTTTTTGTTCCTTATTTACCATTATCGTTTTGTTTACCAAACTCCTTTTGATGAAAAATATGCCCGTGATTTATTTGATCATTCCCAATATCGAATTCCCCGAAGTCCAAGATCAATCAGTGATGAACTTCTCTATCAAGTGGCTGGTGTTGATTATTTAAAAACCGGAAATCTCTTTGATATTAATCCAGAAAAAGCCCCATTGGCTAAATATTTTTATGGACTATCAATTCTTTTTTTCAAAAATGCCCAAATAATTTCGATTTTTATTTTTTTAATAACTTTCATTGTCTATTTTCATTTAGTTAAATTATTTATCAGAAATAATTTTCTAATTTTTCTTTGCTTATTGATATTTATCACTGAACCACTGGTGTACTCACAAATGGCCATCGCTATGCTTGAACTTCCAGAAGTCTTATTTTTTTTAGTTCATGTCTATTTTTTCCTTAGATTACTTAAGATAAAAAAATTAAAAAAAGCAATTTATTAGATTTATTAATTGCTGGAATTTCTTTAGGGGCATTTACTTCTATAAGATTTGGTTTATTTGCAGCTATTCTTATTTTTGTTGATTTTCTACTCGCTTTAAGAAAAAAAATACTACCGCTTTTTTTCTCGATGACTATTTTTTCTATGCTTTTTTATATTTTAATTTACTTTCCATATTTTTTGGCTGGAAATAATTTTATTTCTTTCTTAAAAGCTCAAAAATGGATTGTTCATCATTATCTTGATTCATGGCGTGTTTCTAATATTAAAACAATCTACGGCTCAATATTTATTTACTTTCTTACCGGTTTTAATAAAGGTTGGTATGAAGGAGCTATCTGGGAAAGAATACCTGAATGGACAATTTTTTGGCCTGTATACATCTTAATTTTTTTCATCCAATTGAAATAAACTTTAATCTTCACCAAAAAATTTATTCAAGAAAAAATCAACGATGAAGAGATTAAGCATTTTTATATTAACATTTTACTTACGTTTCTCATCGGCTTAATGATTTTTATACCGGTTTTCGTAAGATACCTTTTATTATTATTTCCTTTTTTAATTCTTAATACTATAAAAGAAATCCCCAAACTAAAAAAAATCAACTTTCGTCACAAAGTATTAATAATCATCTTTTTATCAACTTATTTTATTCAACAATTATATTATCTTAGTCCATCACCAAACTCGGTAATAAAAGAAATTACCCGTCAATGGCAAAATAGTACTTATCAAGATTTTTATGACCTATTAGAAATGAAAAATAGAAAAATAGATCGCTGGAAATTTTGGCGAAGGATGAAGCTCATAGAAAAAGAAATCGGTATTAATAAAAAACAAGTAACAATAAAATTAAAAGAAAACTTTTATCCGTGGAAAAATAAATTGAAAGGAGAAATTTTTATTAGTCTTAATACAAAAATAGGAAAAATCGACAATCGATCAGAAACTGAATTTATAAAAGAAAAAGGTCGATGGAAAATGATTTGGCAAGATAAATATTTTATTCCTAATTTAGATCAAGATGATCAAGTCATTGGAAATTTTGAATTAGGAAGGTACGGAAGAATTCTTTTAAAGGATGGCACCATTCTTAGCGATGAAGAAAAAAGACCGTTTTTTCTTGTCATCCAAAAAGAAATTACTAATGATAAAAAGCTTCAATTACAGCTGGCTAAATTAACCGGTAAAGGTGGAACTTTTGATATCGAAATTATTTATCGCCCCAATAGTTTACCCGATGTCACCACTGAAATTGGTTTTATTAAAGAAGATTATAATCTTTCTGACTTTAATAAGATTAAATTGGAAAAAGGGGTTATTTATGAAATGAGACCAACAAGAGTGTATTATCCCAATCTCAAAAAAGGATATCCAACCGACTTAATAAAAAAAATTGCCTGGCAAAATAGAAATATAATTGATCCCGAATGGGGTGGAAAGATAATGATTAAAAAGAGGGGCGGAAAGATAATCATTATAAAAGAAAAAATAAAAAAAGATGGCAAAGATATAGTTTTATAAAAGATCAATCTTTTATTCCTTCAAAAACAAAAACTATTGCTAAAAAATAGATCAGTGGAATAAACTGAAGAAAAATTCTTTCCAAAGATGATTCAAGTTGGACTAGATAAGGAAATGGGGTGATCAAAAAGACATAAAAATAAGAAATAATTTGAAAAAATAAAATCAAAAACAAAGGTAATATTTTTTTAATTTTTCCTTTATAAAACAAAATCGTCCCAAAAAAAATAATCAAAAAAAGAGCAATAATTAAATTTAGACCATATTTATCGGTATTAAAATACTCGAGAAAAAAATAATTAAAAATCACTTTTAACCGCAGCAAGTTTTCTTTCTTTGGAATTAAATTACCGTCTAAAAATGAAGGAATTAAATTTATTCTTCGATAAAATTCCCAGTATAAAAATGGCAAAAAACTTAAAAAATACAAAAAATATTTTTGAACAAAATTTAAAATGCCAAAATTTAATCCAAAAATAACTAACAAAATAAAAACGCTAATCAAACTAAAAGGCAAAGCTTCATTTTTTATCATTAAAGAATAACCTAAACCCAAAAGAATTAATTTGGGATATAAAAAACGATTTTCTTTTTTTACTATAAAAAAATAAACTAAAGAAAAAATTACCAAAAAAATATAACCCAATTGGAAATCAACATAACCATTATGAGAATAAATAATAAAAGTACTACTAATCATTAAGGTAAGAGTTAATAAAAAAAGAATAAATTTTGAAAAACTTTTCTCAAAGAAGTTAATCAGCAAACCAAAAAATAAAAAACTCATATTAATAAAAAACCAAACAAAGTAAAATTGAATCGCTTGTTCATTAACTTTATTTATTAGTCGATAATAGATATTAATAATCAATGGAATACCCAGCGGATAAGCCTGGGACGAATAATAAAAATTCTCACTCTTCAAAAATGGCAATATATTTTGATCAAAATATAAAGCTTTTGCTTTTAAAAACCAAATCGCCAAAGCATCCCAAGAAATTAAAAATGAAGTTAAACTTTCAATCATTAAGGGAGTAAAAAAAATTAAGGCAAAAACAAAATAAACTAAATTCAATTTTTTTAATTTTATTTCTTTTCTTTCTTTTAAAAATAAAAAAATAAATAAAATGCTTGTTAAAAAAAACAATCCAAAAAAAATATTCAGACTTAAAACATTAAATTTTTTAAAAACAAAAAGAAAAAAAATTAGGAAAGAAAAAATAGCATTGCCAAAAAACCAAGAATAGCTTAAGTTTAAAAATAAATTATTTTTTTTAAAAAAGTTTTTAAAAAACAATAATAAAAAATTTATTCCTAAAATTTGGATAAAAAAGACAAAAGAAAAAACGATTAAATTATCTTTGTTAAATAGGATGTTTAACATAATCAATTAACTACTTGATAAATATAATAAGGTTTTTCTGGATGACGATTTATCGGTATAAAATTTTTTTTTGATATTGGTAATCTCTTTAATCTTTTATAAAAATTTTTAAATTTTTTATCGTATTCTTCTTCTAAAGCAGTTTTTCTGACACATGAATAAATCTGACTATTTATTTTTTCCCAATATTCATCTAGCTCATAATCTGAAATAATCATATCACCTTTTTTAAAGTTACCTTGATATAAATACACAATTTCCCATAAAGATTTCGGTTTTATTTCTTTTGGATAAAAAAAATAGTCAATATTTAATTTTAACTCACTTAAATAATAATTAACCTTTTTCCTAGTTTGTTTTTGCTTAAAATAGGTAGTATTGTAATCTAAATTTCTATCACTTTTATCTTCGAAAATAAAGTAAATATTTTTTCCAGCTTTTGCAAGCAACCAAATCTCATAATATGGATTTTCACTTTGAATCTTTTCATACAAAGTTAGGTATTTTTTATTTTTAATTAAATTTATCATTTGGAAAAAACTTTTTTGATAAAAAGAGTAAAAATGAAAAGAAATAAAAAATAATGCAATAATTAAAGGGTAAAAATAATGTTTTTTAATCATTTTTTAGATTTTAAAAAAATCAAAAATCCAAAAAAACTTAATAAACTTAAATAATTTCCTATTTTTCGTACCAATGTATCTTCAAACCTAAATTCTAAATTATGCCTCCCTTTTGGAATAAAAACAGTGATTAATTTATAGTCATTTTTGTCATCGATTTGTATTTTTTTGCCATTTAAATACGCTTGCCAGCCGATAAAATTAAAAGTATTTAATTGAAAAATAGCAGGTGTTTGAGCGTCAATAAAAAATTTTTTGTCTTGAAAGCGATTTTCCAAAATTTTAACCTTTGCTTCACCTTTTTTTATCTCAAAGAGATTTTTTGGCAAATTCTTTTTTTCAATATCCAAAACATAAACCCCATACTCATTTTTTTTCGCTTTTACTCCTTTTGGCACAAAATGCAAAACTGTTTTACTTTGTTTCCAAACAATTTCCTCATCATTGACCAACTCCTTATCAGAAATATAAAGATAACTTTGTGGCTTAAAATATTGATGATATTTAAAGATTGTTAACATAATTAAAAATAAACATATCAACCAAATCATTTTTTTTGACTTAATCAATCTTTCTAAAAAATAAATTCCATATGCAGCAGTTAAAGCGATAAAAACTGAAGTCGGCGCCAAAAAGCGCCAAGGAAACTGCAAACTCCAAAGCATTTTAAAATTTTTCCATATAATATCAGAGTAAAAAGTAGTCATCCATAAACCAAAAATCATCAAAAATACAAAAATAAGAAACTTTAAAATAAGAAAAAAATCTTTTTTTCTTACCTTAAATAAATAAATCACAAAAAAAACAAAAGAAACCCCGATTAAAAAAATTGGCACTTTCCCAATTTGAAAACTCATTCCATCCTCTATTCCTTTAATCGATGCCCCAAAACCCCAAGGTGAATACCAAAATTGATAAGGATAAATAAAATGATCACCATAACTTCCAAGTTCTTTTTCCAAAAAAGTAAACTGTTTCTCGAAAAACATTGGCAGCCAATAAAAAGAAGATAAAGATAAACCAAAAATAAAACCAATCAAAGAATATTTAAAAAACAAAAATCTTTCTTTTGATAAAAACCAATAAAATAAAAACAAAAAAAATAAAAAGAAAAAGGTAGGAAAGGCAATTAATTGATGAGTTAAAATCAAAAAAGAAAGCGCCAACCCAAAAAACAAACTATTTTTTAAATTTGGTTTTTGATAAAGATTAATTATTGTCAAAAATAAAAAAGGAATAATTGCCATGGTAAAAAAATCTGCCAAAGCCCCCCGAACATAAGCGTTAACCGCGTGATAAAAAAGATAGTTATATAAACCAGAAGCTAAGAAAGCAACTGGTTTGGAAAAAAATTTCTTAGCTAAAAAAAACATCGACAAAGTCGATAAAATAAACCCAAAAATAAAAACTAACTTTATTGACCAAATCAAAGAAAAACCTAAGCGATAAAAAATTAAAGCCAAATAATAAACCAAAGGTGGATAAAAGTTAAATAGTGGATCACCAAATCCAAAAGTTAATTTATCAACCCAGCGAGGATATAAATAACCTTGATTAACCGCCTCATTTAAAAGATAAAGTCTTACTGGATGCTGATTATCATGAATAGTAAAATAGTAGGGATTTAAAAGGGAAATAAAACTTGGAATTGATATAATTAAAAGAAGAAAAATATCAATTAAAAAGTTATTTTTTTTCATTTTTTCTATTATACCAACAAAATAAGAAAATGGATCATCGCTCT
>JAPYWZ010000070.1 GCA_028276105.1 Microgenomates group bacterium
ATAACGCTGACTTTGATGGTGATGCGATGGCGGTATTTTTGCCTCTTTCTAAAAAAGTGATTGAAGAGGTAAAAGAACAAATGTTTCCTTATCACAATCTTCTAAAACCAGCCGATGGTTCACCGATTGTTGTTCCCAATAAAGAGATGGCTTTGGGATGTTATTATTTAACTACTTTCGATAAAAACCTAAACTTAAAAGATGAAGAATTACTATATTTTTCCGATGAGAGTGAGGTAATAAATAATTATCTTATGGGAAGAATTTCTCTTCGTCAGCCAATTTGGGTAAAAATTAATGGCCAACTTTTAAAAACAACCGTTGGTCGAATTTACTTCAACCAGGCGTTACCGGAGGAATTGAGATTTATTAATGAGGAAGTAAAAGCTTCTGATCTTAAAAAAATTGTTGCCCAAGCGATCAAAATGTTTGAACCAAAAAAAGTGGGTAATTTAATCGATCAGCTTAAAGATATAGGATTTTTTGGCGCCACAATGGCCGCTGGTCTTTCTGTTTCTTTTACCGACTGCGAAATTTTACCAGGGAAAGAAAAATCCATTCAATTAACTGAAGAGGAAGTAAAAAAAATTGAGAAAAGCTATGAGCAAGGTCTTTTAACCCTTGAGGAAAAAAAGAGGTTATCAAATAAACTTTGGATTGATGTCACTGAAAAACTAGCTAATGAAACATGGGCAAAGCTTGATGAAGAAAATCCAGTAAAAATGATTATTAACTCCGGTGGTGCGCGGGCAACAAAAGAACAGTTAAAGCAAATTTCCGCAATGAAAGGGTTGGTGGTTGATCCTTTGGGAAAAATTATTGAAGTGCCAACGAAATCTAACTATCGTCAGGGGTTGTCGGTTTTTGAGTATGTAATTTCGGCAAGAGGAGCAAGAAAGGGTTTGACCGATTCGGCTTTAAAAACCGCCGATGCTGGATATTTAACCAGAAGATTAGTTGATGTCGCTCATGATATGATTGTTTGGGAAGAAGATTGTCAAACAAAAGATGGTTTGGAAATAAAAAGAGAAAAGACAGATGAGGGAAGATTCAAGGAAAAAGTAATAGGAAGATTTTTAGCCAAAGAAGTAAAAAATAAAGAAGGAAAAGTTATCGCCAAGGCAAATCAATTAATAGATGAGGAGCTTTTTAGTCTTTTTGAACAAGAAAAAGTTGAGGCGGTGGTTATCCGATCACCTCTTACTTGTCAAGCGCCTTACGGTGTTTGTCAAAAATGTTATGGGGTGGATTTGACTAATAATAAGGTGGTGACCATTGGTTGTCCAGTTGGGATAATTGCCGCTCAATCAATTGGGGAGCCAGGAACCCAGTTAACAATGAGAATTCGCCATTTTGGAGGGATTGTGATTTCTGATGTTACCCAAGGGTTGCCGCGAGTAGAAGAGCTTTTTGAAGCAAGAACGCCAAAGATTGTTACCCCAATTAGTGAGATTTCTGGTAAAGTGTCGATTAAAGAAGATAGAGAAAAAGAAGTTTATTATGTGAAAATTACGTCGGTTGGGAAAGATGGGACGACCAAAGAAGAGGAATTTGTCATTCCTTTGGGGCAAAAGCTTAAAGTAAAAGATGGTGAATTAATTGGTGTTGGGACGCCTTTGGCTGAGGGAGGATTAAATATTAATGATTTGGTGGCGGTTAAAGGAATTAAGGAGGCTCAACTTTATCTTTTGGAAGAGATTCAAAAGGTTTATCGATCTCAAGGAATAAGCATTAATGATAAACATTTTGAAGTGATTATTAAAAAGATGAGTGATAAGGTGATTATTGAAGATGAGGGAGACACTGAGTTTGTGAAAAATGAGATTGTTTCGCGGATCCGTTTCCGTGAAGAAAATAAAAGAGTTTTATCGCAAGGAGGACAACCAGCGGTTGGGAAAGTGGCGATTCTTGGGATAAGTAAAGCGGCCACAGCAAGCGATTCTTGGTTGTCAGCTGCTTCTTTTGAACAGACAACCAATGTTTTATCGCAAGCAGCTCTTAAGGGACAAATAGATTATTTGCTTGGATTAAAAGAAAATGTTATAATTGGAAGATTAATTCCAGTCAATCAAGAATTAATTGAAAAATATTATCAAAAGTTTTTAAGTCGCTATGCCTACCATCAACCAACTAATAAAGAGGAAACGGGAAAAAAAGCTTAAAAAATCAAGATCAGCAGCGTTGAAGTTAAGTTTTAACGCCATAAAAAGGCGGTATACGTTTGTAGAAAGTCCCTTTAAACGGGGTGTTTGTACGGTGGTAAGAACGATGACGCCTAAAAAACCAAATTCTGCTTTACGGAAAGTCGCTCGGGTTAGACTTTCCAATAAAATAGAAGTTACTGCCTATATTCAAGGCATTGGTCATAATTTAGCTGAACACTCAATCGTTTTAGTCCGTGGTGGAAGAGTTAAGGATTTGCCTGGTGTTAAGTATCATATTGTTCGAGGAAAGTATGATACAGCTGGGGTTGAAGGAAGAAAAACGTCTCGCAGTAAATATGGAGCCAAAGCTCCAACCGAAAAAACAAGTTAATTTTAAAGTTTTGTTTTTTTAACTATGCCAAGACGTCCTTATAAAAAAAGAGTGGTACCGCCTGACCCTTTATATAATAGTTTTGTGGTGGCAAAATTAATTAACTATGTGATGGTTGATGGAAAAAAATCGGTGGCTAAAAAGATTGTTTATTCAGTTTTAGAAAGGATAAAAAAACAAGGACTTGATCCTTTGGTTACTTTAGATGAGGCAATTAAAAATACCGCCCCCAATTATGAAGTCCGTCCGCGAAGACTAGGTGGCGCTTCATATATGGTACCGTTTGAAGTAAGAAAAGAAAGAAAACTTTTTTTAGCTTTAAACTGGATTATTGAAGCAGCCAAAGCTCGACCCAACAAACAATATCATACTTTTGCCGATAAGCTTTTTGCTGAAATTTTGGATGCTTCTCGTAATCTCGGTCAGGCGGTTTTAAAAAAACAACAGGTGGAAAGACTGGCAGAAGCCAATAAAGCTTTTGCTCATTTGCGATGGTAGAAAATAAATTCTAAATTCTAAATTCTAAATTTTAAATTTTTTAATTTTTTTATATGGCAGTTCAATCGGTAATTACTAAAAATCGAGTCGTTCCTTTAGAAAAAATTCGCAATATTGGGATTATTGCCCATATCGATTCTGGAAAAACCACAACCACTGAACGAATTCTTTTCTATACCGGAAGAACTTATAAATTAGGAGATATTGATGAGGGGACAACCCAAATGGACTGGATGCCACAAGAAAAAGAAAGAGGAATCACAATTGTGGCGGCAGCCACCACCACTTTTTGGCGGGGAGTAAGAATTAATATTATTGACACCCCCGGACACATTGATTTTACGGCAGAAGTTGAGCGGTCACTTAGAGTTTTGGATGGCGGGGTGGTGATTTTTGATGCGGAAGAAGGAGTTCAAAGCCAATCGGAAACTGTTTGGCGCCAAGCAGATAAATATAAAGTTCCAAGGATTTGTTTTATTAATAAAATGGATAAACTAGGGGCCGATTTTGAAGGAACAGTTAAAGAGATTGAGGAAAGGTTGGGGGTGAAGGCGGCGGTGATGACTTATCCTATTGGCAAAGAGCATGAATTTAAAGGAGTAGTTGATATTTTAGAAAAAAAAAGTTTAATTTGGGATAAGGATGAAGAAGGGACAGAGTATTCTATTTTGGAAAGTATTCCTGAGGATTTAAAAGAAAAAGTTGAGTCTTTTCATGCCCGATTAATTGAGCAAATTGTTGAGACCGATGACAATCTTCTTCATCGTTATTTAAATGGAGAAAATATTACCGTTTCTGAATTAAAAGCGGCTTTACGAAAAGCAACCATTTCCTATAAACTTGTTCCCACTTACTGTGGTTCATCTTTGAGAAACAAAGGGGTACAACCGCTTTTGGATGCGATTGTTGATTATCTGCCATCACCTTTAGATTTGAAAAAAATTGAGGGGATTAATCCCAAAACCAATCAAAAAGAAGAACGG
>JAPYWZ010000028.1 GCA_028276105.1 Microgenomates group bacterium
TTGAAATATTCATTTTATTTTATAGCTTTATATCAATTTAATCTAAAAATTTTTCCTCTTTTTTTGATCCGATCGGCTCATTTTTTAGGGAAAAAGATACTATTTTAGATTGTTTTGATAATTTAAATTAAAATAGGTTTTTTAAACTTTTTTTAATCTCCATCAATCTCTATAAATTTCTACTTATCTCCATTTATCTCAATTTATCTCTATAAATCTCCATTTATCTCTCTTTCATATTCGCATCATTCGCATCAAAAAAATATTGCAAATCTAAACAAAATTGGTATATTATAATCATGGAACTTAATTTTAAAAATATAACCATTTCCGGCGGGGTAGCCACCGGCAAAGATACTCTTCTTGAAAATCTAAAACCGTTTTTGCTGCCTTTGGGATGGAAATTTGCTTCAGGAGGGATAATTCTTCGCGATTATCTAAAAGAATACAAACACCCGTTAGCCTCTTTGGGAGATGAAAAAATTCATCGGCTTATTGATGAACGAACAATAAAACTTTTAAAAGAAGGTCATTATGTAATAAATTCGTGGCTGGCTGGTTTTATGGCCAGAAATTTTGAGGACACTTTAAGAGTCCTTCTTATTTGTTCTAATCCGGCTTTAAAAATTGATCGGGTAGTTAATCGGGATAAGGTGACAATAGAAGAAGCAAAAAGAATGATCAAAGAACGAGAAGAAGACAACTTAAAAACTTGGAAAAAAATCTATGGCGATTTTGATTTTTTTGACCCAAAATATTATCATTTAGTAATTGACACCTACTCCTCCGGACCATTAGAAACTGTTGGTAAAGTTTTGGATCGGTTGGGATTTAAAAATAAAAATAAAATATAAGTTTTTGTTTATATTTTTTATGCTTTACTCAAAAATCTTTGGCAAAACCCAAAAAGAAACCAAAAAATACGAAGCAAAAAACCAAGAACTTTTAACCAAAGCGGGTTTTATCGATCAATTAGCCTCAGGCATTTATACCCTTTTACCTTTGGGTAAAAGAGTCCTTACCAAAATTGAAAATATTATTCGTCAAGAAATGGAAAAAATCGGCGCCCAAGAGATTGAAATGCCTCTTCTTCACCCAAAAATTTTATGGGAAAAAACCCAAAGATGGGATTCGGTTGACGTTCTTTTTAAGACTAAAAGTCAGTATCACCAAGAATACGCTCTTGCTCCAACTCATGAAGAAACAGTTACCCCTTTGATGAAAAAAATTTTAAAAAGTGGTAAAGATCTACCGATTGCTTTATATCATATCACAAAAAAATTTCGAGATGAACCGCGACCAAAATCAGGGATTTTGCGAGGAAGAGAGTTTGGGATGAAGGATCTTTATTCTTTTCATAAAGATAAAGACGATCTTCATCAATATTATCAAAAAGTGATTGATGCTTATCTTAATGTTTTTTACCGCTGTGGTTTAAAAGAGATAAAAATAACCGAAGCCTCAGGCGGTAGTTTCACCAAAAAATTTTCTCACGAATTTAATGTTTTAACTAATGCTGGTGAGGTGGACTTAATCTATTGTAATTCTTGTTCTTTTGCCCAAAATGAGGAAGTGGCGACAAAAAAACAAAACGATCCTTGTCCCAAATGTCAAACGCCTTTAAAAAAAGGAAAAGCGATTGAAGTAGGCAATATCTTTGATTTAGAAACTCGATTCTCTCAAGCCTTCGATTTAAAATTTATCGATGATGATGGTCAAGAAAAATATGTTGTTATGGGATGTTATGGGATTGGCACAACGCGCTTAATTGGTGCGATCGTTGAGGTTTATCATGATGAAAAAGGAATTATTTGGCCAGAGGAAGTTTCCCCCTATCAAGTTCATCTTGTTGGTTTAAATCTTAATGAAAGAAAAATTAAAGAAAAATGTTATAATTATTATCAGCGGCTTAATAAGGAGGGAATTGAAGTTTTGTTTGATGATCGAGAGAATGTTTCTTCGGGCGAGAAACTAGTTGATTCCGATCTTATTGGAATTCCTTATCGTTTGGTGATTTCAAAAAAAACCAAAGAAAATGTTGAGGTAAAAAAAAGAGAAGAAAATAAATCAAAAATTGTTTCTTTAGAAGAGGCGATAAAATTATTTAAAAAATAAAAAATTATAAATTTCGATATTTATAAAATTTTAAGAAAGGGGGCGTAAAAATTTATGGTTGTGGTTCAAAAGCAAAAAGGAGAAACAAAGGAAAGTATTTTTCGCAAATTCACAAAAATTTTTATTGAAGAAAACATAATTACTGAACTTAAGAAACATCTTTTTTATAAAAAACCATCGTTAGTCCGACGGGAAGAGGAAAAAGAAAAAGCTTTAAAAAGAAAAAGAATTAAATCTTAAGTTAACTCTTTAAATTAAAAAATGAACATCAATATTATCTCTTCATCTCGCTATAAAATTGAAAGAAAAAAAATAAAAGAGTTTCTTTTGAAAATAATGGATGAAAAGGCGGTGGAATTTTCTTCTTTAAATATTATTTTTGTTGGAAAAAGAAAAATGAAAATGATTACTGAAAAATATAAAAATGAAAAAGTGGCGCTTCCTGTCCTTACATTTTATTATAAAGAACAAAATATTGGCGAAATTTTTATCTGTTATCCTCAAATGATTCTTTTAGCCGCCGAAAGAAACAAAACTGTAGATTATATCCTTGGCTTTCTTCTAAAACATGGAATAGAAAACCTAATAAAGCAACAAAAAGAATACTAAAATCACTAAACACCAAACACCTAGCATCTAACACCTAACATCTTAAATTCTAACTTATAACACTTCCGAGGTGTTACAGATTCGTCACCTCGGGATATTTAATAAAACACGTCATGGCGTGTTTTTCCATAAAATTAAACAAATCTCCCAATCTCCATTAATCTCTACCTATCTCTATCAATCTATATTTATCTCTACTTATCTCAATTTATCTCAATTTATCTCTATTTATCTCCATTTCATTTTCCCCTTGCTATTTTTTTTATTTTTGTTATATAATTTTCCTAAATTAAAAATTTTAAAAAAACCTATGTTTAATCCTTTAGGTGGTTTAGGTGATCTTCAAAAATTACAAGAGCAAGCGCAAAAGATGCAACAGGCGCTTCAACAAGAACAAGTGATGGTTGAGAAAAATGGGGTCCGGGTCATTCTTCGTGGTGATCAGGCAATTATTTCCATCGAAGTGGATGGCGTTGAAGAACCAAGGATTGCCGATGCGATTAACGAAGCGATTAAAAAAACCCAAGAGCTGGCGGCAAGAAAACTGATTGAGATTTCAACCCAAAACCCTTAAAAAAAATTATGATAAAACTTTTTTCCGGCTCGGCTAACCCCAAACTTAGTCAGGAAGTTGCATCAATTCTAAATCTTCCTCTTTCTTCCTCAAAGATTACGCGTTTTGCCAATTCTGAAGTCAAAGTCACCATCCAAGAGAAAGTAAAAGAAAGTACTTGTTTCGTCATCCAACCAACTTCTAACCCAACCGACACCCATCTTATGGAGCTTTTATTTTTTGCCGATGCCTTAAAAAGAAATGGAGCGAAAAAAATAATTGCTGTTATTCCTTATTTTGGTTATGCTCGGCAAAATCGCGAACACCTCCCTGGAGAATCAGTTTCGGTAAATGTTGTCATTAGAATCTTAGAATATGTAGGTTTTGATGCTATCTTTGCCGTCACCCTTCACGATGAAGCAACCGAAGGGGTTTTTTCGGTGCCTTTTAAAAATATTGATGGCTTTTTAGTCCTTCATAAAAAAATCTCTTCTTATCTTAGCAATCATTTTAAAAATGAAGCAGTCATTATTGTCTCACCGGATCAAGGGGGGGTAGAGCGGGCGCAAAATTTTGCTGATAGTTTTTTTCATCAAAAAAATGTTGAAATTGCAGTAGTTGAGAAAAAAAGAAATTTAGAAAAAATTCATCAATCAAAAGCGTTAAATCTTTTTGGTAATGTAAAAAATAAAATTGCCATTATTGTCGATGATATTATTACCTCAGGCCAAACTCTTGTCAATGCGGCAGATCTTTGTCTAAAAAAAGGTGCCAAAAAAGTAATTGCCGCCGTCGTCCACCCCGATTTATCACCCAGTGCCAAAGAAACAATCGAAAAAAGCCCAATTGAAAAAATATTCGTCACCAATACCATTCAACTAAAAGAAAAAATTGACAAAATTGAAGTCGTCTCTTGTGCTTCTCTTATTGCCAATGCCATCAAAGAATATCTCTCTTAATTTATCTTATCTTTTCAAATCTCCATAAATCTCCATTTATCTCTATTTATCTCTATCTATCTCTATTTATCTCTATTTATCTCAATGTATCTCTTTTATATATTCTTATCACCGGATGATCAAAAACAGTCCATGTCTCCTCAGCTTCCTCATCCAAAAATTCAAATAACGTTTTTCCAAAAAAAGAGATTTTTGGATAAGAAGAAAATTTAGCAATCTTTTTAAAACCCAGTCGGCCCGAAAAAAGATTGTTATAATATTGATTTAAAAGGGGAAATTCTTTCTTCAAGCTCTCACAGCGATATTTATCGTAACTTAAATAATCAAAAAAATAATTTTTCTTTTCTGGCCAAAAACAAGTATAATTAGCAAAGATTCGTCGCGAAGGAACAAAAATATAATCCGCTTGGTTTAAATGATAAATCAACTCTTTTTGTAAATCTTTATTTTTATCTAAATCATAAAAGTTAAAAGAAATAATTTGATAATTTTTATTTAGTTCTTGGTTTAAGTTTTTAATTTTGGGATTTAATATGGGAATGTCAATCACATTGGCCGTTTCTGACAAAATATAAGAGTTTTTGGGAATATTTTTAAAAATCCACTCGGAAGAAGAAAATCTCACATCCGGTTTTTGGTAAATTGAAAGGTATGAAAAACCTAAAATTAAAGAAAGAAAAATAACTAAAAATCTTATCAAAAAAATTTTAATTTCTTCTAAAACTAAAATCCCAAAAATTAAAATTACGGGAAAAATTGGCGCCAAAAATCTGGTCCACTTGGTAAAAATAAAGGCGTTGGGTAAAGAATAGATTAAAAAGGAAAATCCCAAAAAAATCAATCTTTTGTCTTTTTTGTTTTTCAAAATAACTGGAAAAAATCCAAAAATCCCCAAAAAACCAATGACTCCTAAAGCAAAAGGAATGACTTTCAAAAGCGGAAAAATAATCGGTAGACTATAGTCAAATTGTTTGGTATAAAACACTAAAGTCTTCCCCAAAGCCACCGCGCTTTCGTAATTTAAAGAAGAAAGAAAATCTTTCCAAGAAATAAAATTATGCGGTGAAAAAATTAAGAAAAAAATCAAAGAAGAAGCAAAAAAATAAATGATTAAAAAAAATTTTTGATAAAAACTTTTTTCTTCGGTCAAAAAAATGGCAAAAATTGGTAAAAAAGAGTAAATCAAAGAGGAAACTTTGGTTGCCAAACTCAACCCAAAAACTAAACTGGAAAGAAAAATAAATTTCTTAAAAGTCATCTTTTTTTCAAAAAGCAATAAAGAAAGGAAGATCAAAAGAAGATAAAAAAAAGTAAGCAAAGACTCAGTTGTGCCAAAATGGGAAAATTGAATAAAAAAAGGCGAAAAAATAACCATTAACCACCAGAAAAATTTTTCTTTTTTAGTAATTATCTTTAAAATCTCAACCACAATCACCGCCGAAAATAAAGACGCCAAAGCGGAAATGAATCGCAAAACAATCGTTGCCTCCTCAAATAAGATGTTAATTTCCCCAAAGTAAGAAAATCCCTTAAAAACCCAAATTAAAAAATAAGAAAGATACAAAGGTAACTGTCCATAAGCAAAAAAATGAGGGTTAAAACAATTTTCAAGATCAAATTGGTGAGGTTTAAATTTGCAGGCAAGTTGTGAAAGGGCAACGGCCATATTTCTTTCATCAGGATGCATCGGGTAGGGCAGACCCCAGTCTAAACCAAAAAATCGTGTGTAAAATAATAAACCAAAAATTAAAAAATAAAAAATCAAAACTAAAATTTTCCTCTTGATTTTTTGCATTCTTTAATTATAATAATATTTTAATGACTTTAGAAGTTAGAGGAGAGAAAATTTTTGATGTACGAGCTTATCCTTCTTCTTGAAAAAGAAGAAGACTTAAAAAAAGTTGAGGAAATAATCACCCAAAACGGTGGTAAAATCGAAAATAAAGAAAAATGGGGTGAAAGGCTTTTGGCTTATCCGATAAAAAAGAAAAATAAAGCCATCTACTTTATAATTACTCTTACCATGGATAAAAAAAACGTTCTTCCTTTTAAAAGAAAATTAGACTTTAATGAAAAAATCATTCGTTATCTATTATTAGTTAAAAAAGAAAAATAAAAAAACTTATGGCAGGTCGTTGTCTTAATCGAGTAATATTAGTGGGGAATCTTACCCGCGATCCTGAGTTAAAATATACCCCAGCCGGGACAGCAATTTGTACTTTTGGTCTAGCTACCAATCGTTCGTGGAGCACCAGTAAAGGCGAACATCGGGAAGAAGTTCAATATCATAGAATTGTTGCTTGGCAAAAATTAGCCGAACTTTGCGGAAAACTTTTAGGAAAAGGCAATAAGGTCTATGTTGAGGGTCGGCTTACTTATCGAACATTCACCGGTCGCGATGGTGTCCAAAGAACAATTGCCGAAATTGTCCTTGATGATTTTATCGTTTTTGCTGATGGAAAAAAAGCGGTTGCTTCGGCTGAATTAGAAAAAGTGGAAGTCAAAAAAGAAGAACCAGAAGATATCGAAAAAGAAGCCATCCCCGTGGAAGAAGATACCTTACCCAAAGAAGAAGTAATTGTTGAAATCAGAGGAAAACGTTAATATCGATGAAAGTGATATTCCTTTTTAAGTTGAAAATTTTTAAAAATCATTATGAAAAAGTGCTATTTTTGCCAAACGAAAACAGAACCAACTTTTAAAGAACCAACGGTTTTGGAAAAGTTTTTAACTCCAAGAAAAAAGATTATGGCCAGGGATGTAAGTCACCTTTGCGCCAGACACCAAAGACAACTGGCGAAGCAAATAAAATATGCCCGTTTTTTGGCTCTTATTCCTTATGTTTCTTACCAAGGGGTGAAATAAAATCTTATAATCAAATTAAAACGATAAAACTTAAAAAAATAAGCCAAAAAATTTTATCTTTCATACAAACGCCGCTGAAGCCACCCGATCATCTTTTTGCGAAAAACGCATCAAAATTACCCCTTTGGCTACTCTTGAACGGCTGGGGATTTCAGAAAGAGGAATTTTTACCACCTGACCTTGACGACTAGTAATAATCACTGTTTTATCATCTTCTTTTATAATCTGGGAAAAGGCTACCCGACCAAATTTTTCATCAACCTCAGCAATTTTTATTCCTTTCCCTCCCCGATGTTGATCTTTGAAAAAAGATAAAGACGTCTTTTTACCAATTCCATGTTCACCAATCACTAAAATTTCTTTGTTAAACTCTTCTTCAGAAAAAACATCGGCTGAGACAACAAAGTCATTATCGACAATCTCCATTCCTTTAACTCCAATTGAAGAA
>JAPYWZ010000032.1 GCA_028276105.1 Microgenomates group bacterium
TTAAAAACCCGGTTGGAATTTATGATTTTTTAATTGAAAAAATCTTAAAAAAGTATCCCGAAAAAACTGCCTTTGCCAAGAAAAAAATTAGCGAAGAAATCATTCCTTTTATTTCTGAGATTAAAAATGCCGTTGTTCAATCGCATTATGTAAAAAAATTAGCCACTTTATTGGAAGTTAATGAACAAAGTATCCAAAATCTAATTAAAAAAAATCTTCTTCTTAAAAAAAGGAAACTTGAGTTTATTCCAAAAACCAAAAAAAGTAATGACTCTCATCTTATTTTGGCCGAAAAATATCTTTTAAGTCTTATTTTCCAATCAGAATCACCATTTTCTTTGGCTGATTCAGTTTTCTCCATTTTTTCTCCAAAAGACTTTCAACTGCCGGCTTTAGGAAAAATTGCCACTTTTTTCTTAGAGTACAAAGTAAAGAATGAAAAATTTGTTTTAGAAAATTTTCTTAAAACTCTTCCTTCCGAACTAAAACCAGTATTTGACGAAATCTTCCTTCTTGCTTCGGTTGATTTTGAACTTAAAAAAGAAAAAATAGAAAAATTAGCATATCAAATAAAAAAATACTCCTTAAAAAATCAAATAAAAAATCTTCTTTTAGAAAACGAAGAAAAAGTTAAAACCGAAGAATTAAAACATCTAAATCACCAACTAAAAGAGGTAGAAAAAAAATTAATTTCGTTATAAAATTAATTGTCATGACCAAAACAAAAATTCCCAAAAACCTCAATGATCTTCTAAAACAGGGTGAAGAAGATGGATTTCTTGTTCAAGATGATATTCTTTTGGTCTATCCTGAACCAGAAAAACATATTGAAGAAATCGATGATTTTTTTGACAAAGCCTTTAAAAAAGGCGTTGATATTTTTGAAACCATTTCTTCTCGCGAAGAAGAAGAAGCAAAAAAAAGTATTGAAGAACTTGAGAAAGAGCTAGAACAACTAGAGATTTTAAAACATGGTGAATCACTTGATCCGATAAAACTTTATCTTAAAGAAATTGGTCAAACACCGCTTTTAACGGCTGAAGAAGAAATTGAATTGGCTAAACGTTATGAAAAAGGAGATCAAGAAGCTAAAGAAAAATTGATTAAAGCTAATTTAAGACTGGTGGTTTCGGTAGCAAAAAAATATTTAGGAAGACGACTTTCTTTTTTGGATCTAATTCAAGAGGGAAACAAAGGTTTAATCCGAGCAGTAGAAAAATACGATTGGCGACGGGGATATAAATTTTCAACCTATGCCACCTGGTGGATTCGTCAAGCAATAACCAGAGCGATTGCCGACCAGTCAAGGACAATAAGAATTCCCGTCCATATGGTTGATCAAATTAATCGTTTTTACAAAATTCAAAGAAAACTTGCCCAAAAATTAGGCCGTGAACCAAAAACAAAAGAGATTGCCAAAGAAATGCAACTTTCAGTTGAGGAAGTGGAACATCTTAAAAAAATCTCTCAACAACCACGCTCTTTATCAACACCTATTGGTGATGATAAAGAAACAACTTTAGAACAGTTTGTTTCCGATATTAACGAACCTTCCTTATATGATAAAGTGTCTCGTGAGTTTTTAAAAGATGCTTTAAACAACGTTTTAAATACACTTTCACCGCGAGAAAAAAAAGTGCTTTCGATGCGTTTCGGTTTAGAAGATGGAAAACCAAAGACTTTGGAAGAAGTGGGAGCCTATTTTAAAGTCACCCGCGAAAGAATCCGTCAAATTGAAGTTAAAGCCATAAGAAAATTAAAACATCCCACTCGTGCCAGAAAATTAAAAGATTTTCTTGAATAATGTTATGAAAAAAGAAATCCCCCACTCTCAAAAAGTTTTAAATCTTTGGGGAATTATTCTAATCATTTGGGCCTTTTATCGTCTAAAACTTAAAATGCCCGAATGGTTTGATGAACTTTTAGCAAAACCGGTAATTTTTGTCTTACCAGTTTATTATTTTATTAAAAAAGTGGAAAATAAAAAATTTTTTTCTTCTTTAAACTGGTCTTTTAAATCTCTAAAAAAAGATCTTTTGCTTTCTCTTCTTCTCTCTTTTGTGTTTTTACTAACAATCTTTTCTGCCAATTGGGTAAAAACTGGAAAAATTATTTCAATTAGCAAAAATATCACTAGTAGTTATTTTTTCTATGTTTTTATTATCTCCCTTGTTGGTGCCGCTTGTGAGCAAGTTTTATCAACGGGGTTTGTTTTTGAAAGATTGTACCTTGAGTCAAAAAACTTTTACCAAACAGCTTTTTTAAGTGCTCTTCTTTTTTTCTTTCTCCATGTCCCCTTAAGGTTTACTCTTCCCAATTTAGTTGGCTCTCAGCTTATTTTTTTGATGTTAACCGATATTTTTTTAAGTCTTCTCAATTCCTATTTTTATCACACTGAAAAAAGTCTTAACATCCCAATTTTTATTCATGCTTTTTATAACATAATTATTTTGTTAATGATTTGAGAAGATTTTTTATTTAACCTTAAAAAAAGCTAAAATTTCTTCATCTTTCACTTTATAAAGATTCCTTTGAACTATCTTTGTTTTTAAAATAACAGGTAATCTTTTTAAAAATCCCAAAATTGACATTATTCCATAAAAATTAGCCGTTATTAAAAATTGGAAAAATCGTTTAAAGAAAAATATAAAAAATTGTAAATAAAAATGACCTTCGCTAATATTTTTAAAGGTAAATATTAACTGATTGCGAAAAGCAATCGCTTCAATCTTTTTCGAAGAAAAATATTTCCCAATAGTTGATTGATGATGATGTTCAACTAGAATTTTAGGATCAAACAAAATTTCAAATCCCGCCTTCCACGCTCGATATGATAAATCAACATCTTCCCAATAAAAAGGTGAATAAATTGGATCAAATCCGTTTAGTAAATCAAATTTCCTTTTATCAATTAACGTCGCTCCCCCTTCAGCCCATGCGTTTTTCCCAAATGTCAAATCACTAACTTTTTGATGATGAAATAAACCGTCTTTAAAATAAATAATATTTTTTCCTACAATTTCATTATTTCTTTCTTTTTGGGCAAAAGATACGGCAAAGAGATTAGAATTTTTCTTAAAATGTCTTAATGCTAAAAGATATCCTTTATCTATCAAAACGGTATCACTATTTAAAAGAAGAAGATAATCTCCACTGGCTCTTTTTGCTCCTACATTAACGGTAGGTCCAAAACCTAAATTTTTTTTATTTTCAATTAAAACAATATTTTTTGCTTTAATCTCATCAATTTCTTTTTTAATACTTTCTTTTGGATAATCGTTGACAATAATAATCTCGCAGTCTTTCAAAAATTTAAGATTTTTTTTAAGATTCGCTAAAAAAAAACTGGTATTTTTATAAACAGGAATAACCACGGAAATCATAGGTTTTATTATAAATTTTTAATTAACAATAATTTTACCACTTTTTCTTTAAAAACTTCATAAGAAAAATTTTTAAAAACAAAATCATATGCATTTTTCTTAATACTTTTTTGCTTTTTTTTATCAAAAATTATACTCTCCATCTTTTTTATTAGCTCTTTATCACTATTAAACAAAAAACCATTTAACCCATCTTTAATTAAAATTCTTGGCCCACCCGCCTTATAACAAAAAGTTAAACAACCAGCCGCCATCGCTTCTAAAGGAGTAATTCCCAAATGTTCAACGTTTTGCGGGTATTTCTCTTCATCAACTCCATATCCGGCAAAATGCCAAAAAAATATCGCTTTTTGATAAAGACGATAAAGTTCTTTTTGAGAAATATTTGGTTTAAAAATAATTGACCGATCATCGGCGGTAATTTTTTGAAGATAATTAAAATAGTCTTTATCTTTTTCTTTTAATCCACCAGCTAAAATTAGTTTAAAATTTTTAAACAAAAAGTTTTTCTGTTTAATTTTTTTGAACGTTTTTATAATAATATCTTGTTTTTTTGAGTGTAAATGACTAAAAAACCGGCCCACCGAAAGAATAATTTTTTCTTTTTTTTGACGGTTTAATTTAAATAGCTTTTCATCAATGTACGGGGTAATAACCCAAGCGTTAATCCCCCATTTTTTAAGCCAAAAAGAAGTAAAAGAAGAATTAGCAATAAACTGCCAATTGAAAAGTTTTAATCGATTAACAAGGTTTAATTGATAAATATTTTTATCAGGCACCATGGCAAAAACAAAGTTTTTTTTTGCTAAAGAAAAAAAATAACTGCCATCGGTGACATAAAAAAAATAATCGAATTTTTTAAGGACAAATAAATTTTTAAAAAAAGAAAGAGTAGATTTTTTTTTAAAAATATTAGGTAAAAAAAATAAATTTTTAAAATTTAAACCTAAAATATGCTCTATCTCTTTTTTTAAATCTTTGTCCCAAAAAACATAAGGAGTAAAACCAAAATCTTCAAAAATTTTAATTATTGAAAGAATATGTTTTTCCCCTCCTCCTAAAACATCAAGATAAGGAGTGTAAAGAGCGACTTTTTTCGTTGGGTGAATATTTTTCATACAAAAAAAGATAAGTAATCGTTTTGGAAAAAGCTTGATAAATTGCTTCCATTATACCAATATTTCCATCTAAAAATCCAAGAAATTTAAAACATCTTCGCCAAAACTCTCCCAAAAATTTTCTAAAAAAGATAAAAACGTTTGCTTTTCGTCCGGCTTGATATAAAAGGTTAGCCTCAATTTCTTCAAAAATAATCGTCTTTTTCACCATCACCTCTAAATTACCATGAAAAAGATGAATTAACGGATTTTTAAAATAACCTCCTTTTCCCTTAATCTTTGGGGTTGAATGAATTTCTTTTGGCCAAGAAAGAAAATATTTTTTATTAATTAATCTTATTTGATAATCTGGCCACCAACCACCATGTTTTAACCAAAAATTTATAAAAATGTTCTTCCTTGGAAGATAGTAATAAGAAAATTTTTTATCTTTAATTTTTTCCATAATTTCTAAAGCAAGTAATTTGGTTATTCTTTCATCAGCGTCTAAAATTAAAACCCAGTCACTTTTTACCTTACTTATTCCAAATTCTCTTGCTGGTTCAACATACTTTTGATAAGGAAAAGAATAAAACTTAATTCTTTTGCTTTTTAATATTTCAATTGTCTTATCCGTGCTTTGACTATCGATAACAATGATATTTTTAGCTAAAATTTTAGCCGCATTAATACACTCCTTAACGTTTTTTTCTTCGTTATGAGTAAAAACTAACACCGTTAAATTAGAGTTCATACTTTATTTTCCCCTGAAATAGTTTAAGATAAGATGAATTTTGGTCCTAAAAGGGGCGTATTTTAATCCAAAAATTAATCGATTTCTTCGTTGATATTTTTGATGAAGAGTTGATCCCGGCCCGCCTGTTGACTGAGCATTTTTGTGCCAAATAACAATTTTTGGATTATAATAAAGCTTTAATCCCTTATTTTTTGCTCGAACACAATAATCAGCATCTTCAAAATATAAAAAATATCTCTCGTCCCAAAACCCCACTTTATCAACCACTTTTTTATTAAAACAAAAAAGGCAACCGGTAATAAAGTCAGTTTCTTCAAAATTATCATATTGGCCTCTATCTACCTCATCAACTCCTCGATGAAAAGTTAAAGCATTTTTCCAATCAAACCCTCCACCCGCATACCATAAAACTTTACCCAACTCTTTTTTTTGATAACGTTCTTTGTGATACTCAAAACCTTTGGCATAATAAATTTTTCCGCCAAAAATATCTGCTTTTTGAAAAGTTTTTTCCACTGTTATTAAAAAGTCTTTAGCAAAAAGAATATCGTTGTTGACCACGCAAAATTTTTCAATTCCTTTCGCTAAAAAAAAATTTAAACCACAGTTAACCCCAAAAGCATAACCTTTATTCTCTTTTTCCTCCAACGTTACCGGAAAGTGATATCCTTTAAAAGTGACTACTTCTTTCTTTGAGGAAACATCAGCAATATATACCCACGCTTTTTTTGCTTTTTGAACTGAATTTAAAGACTCCAAAAATTCTTTTGTTTGTTGATATTGATTATAGTTAACAGTAATAAGACCAATCATTTTTGTATTTTACCATTTTTTAATCAATTTATAAATTTTTTTTAAAGTATTATTATTTAATTCTACCACTTTTTATTGTTTTTTATTTACTAAAAAATCCTCTTCTTTTTTTAATAGTTTTCTGATAAAATAAAAGAATATGACTGTTGTCAAAACCGAATTTGCCTTAGCTTTAAATCAGGTGGCCACCGAAAGGGGAATTCCGGTGGAAGAAGTTTTAAAATCAATTGAGATGGCGGTTTTGGCAGCCTACAAAAAAGAATACCCCAAAGAAGATGCTTCAAAACTCAAAGCTTTGATTAATTCTCAAACTGGTGAAGTAAAAATTTTAAAAGGAGAAAAAGACGTCACCCCACCCGGTTTTGGTCGAATTGCTGCTCAAACTGCCAAACAAGTCATAATTCAAAAAATTCGTGAAGCAGAAAAAAGAACTATTATTTCTCAATATTTTTCTCAAAAAGGAGAATTAATCCGTGGACGGGTGGTTAGAATCGATAGCAAAGGTGGTGTCTATGTTGATATAGGAAAGACTGATGCTTTTTTACCAAAAGAAGAACAAATTCCCAATGAAAAATACACCCCCAATCAATCCCTTATTTTTCTTCTCAAAGAAATTATCACTGATAAATCAAATAACTCAAAAATTATTCTCTCACGGACTAGCCCTCTTCTTCTTATTAATCTTTTCAAACGGGAAATCCCAGAAGTAGCCAACAACACGGTAAAGATTGTTAAAGTGGTTCGTCAACCTGGAGAAAGAGCAAAGGTGGCTGTTTACACCGAACAAAAAGGAGTTGATCCGGTTGGAGCTTGTGTTGGACAAAAAGGAATAAGAATTCAAACCATTACCGAAGAATTGGGCGAGGAGGAAAGAATTGATATTATTCAATGGAATAAAGATCCAAAAATTTTTCTTGTTAGTGCTCTTTCTCCAGCAAAAATCACAAAAGTAGAAATTGATGAAAAATTAAAAAAAGCAAAAGTTTATGTCACTGAAGATCAAGCACCATTGGCTATTGGTAAAGGAGGAGTCAATGTTAACTTAGCTTCTCAGCTTACTAATCTTAATATCGATATCATTCAAGAAAAAAATAATCCACCCAATTCTTCAGCTAATGAAGAAATAAATAAAGAAAATAAATAAAAATTAATAGAAATTTAAATTAACTCGT
>JAPYWZ010000027.1 GCA_028276105.1 Microgenomates group bacterium
ATAAAGCTATTCCCATTAATTTGGATAAAGAGAATAAAAAATGTGGAAACTCAGGAATACTTTTTATAGTTACAGCGTAATCAAGAGATCTTTGAGCTACCGTAAATAAATCAATGCCTTTCTGCGCTAATCTATTTAAAGCCCAATTACTATAGTATGTAATAAATCCTCCTAATAATTCAACAGGAATACCTCCTTTTTTAAGTTCTTTTATTATAAAATCTATCAGCCTGTTATATATTACTCCCTTTTCAATATTCATATTATAGGATATTATACTTCTTCTTCTTCTTCTTCTTGTCAAGCGAAAATGCAGTTGATTTTTGTTTTATTTTCTATTATTATAAAAAAATACCGTGATAAGTTTTTAGAAAAATAGAAAATATTTATAGCAAGCGACGTCGAACTATGTTTAAAATCGAGTATATCTGGCGGGATCTTCTTGATCGGGTGATTGAGGAGAAGAAGCCAGAGTTTACTATCACCGAGCTTTCTAAAAAATATTCTTTATCAACCAGCGTGGTAAATCACGCTCTTTATCCTTTGCGTCAGTTAAATATTGTTAAAATTGGCAAGTTTTCCTCGAAAGTAGTTGATTGGGAAAGGCTTTTGTACTTTTGGGCAACAAGAAGAAATTTAAAAAAAGACATTGTTTACTTTACTTTTAGTCCTTTACCAGTTTATGATCGGGAAGGTTTAATGCCGGAAGATGTTGTTCCAACTGCCTATACTGCTTTTCGTTATTTTTTTAAAAAAACACCAGCCGATTATGACCATATTTATTTTTATTCAAATAATATTGAAAATGTTAGCAAAAGATTTCCCAAAAGAAAAAATCCGCCAAATATTTTTATTTTAAAACCCGATTCCTATTTGAAAAAATTAAAAAAAGTTAGCCTTTCTCAACTTTTTGTTGATTTATGGAATTTACCAGAATGGTATGCTAAAGATTTTTGTGAGGCAACGCTTTTAGAAATTAGAAAAAGATTAAATATATGAGTTATGGGAAAAAATTATTTTAGAAACAAAAGAAGTTCCTGAGTTAAATTTGAATAAACATTTTTGGGGTAAGAAGAAGAGAGAGTTATTAAAGAAATTAAGGTAAAATGCATTTGCTTTTTATTTTTTTTCTGTTATACTTTATTTGTTAGTTAGTTTTCGAGATCTTTTTTAAGGTTTCGGTTTTTTTCTTTTTTGTGAGTATCTTTTTCTTTTTTTCTTTATTGCTTTTTCTTCTTTTTTTGATTTTTAGTATTTATAACTTTCTTCAAAAGGGGGTGATTATTAATGAATAAAAAACTTTACGTTGGTAATTTATCTTATGATCTTTCTGATGAAGAGTTGAAAGATCATTTTAGTCAAGCCGGTAATGTGACTTCGGCCAATGTCATTCGCTATCATGATACTGGGCGCTCAAAAGGTTTTGGATTTGTGGAGATGGGAAGCGAGGAAGAAGCACAAAAAGCAATTGATATGTTTAACGGTCAAGAGCTAAAAGGAAGAAAAATGGTTGTCTCTGAAGCTAGGCCACCAAAGCCAAAAGGTAATTTTGGCGGTGGTTTTAGGCGAGGCAACCGTTTTCAAAAACGCGATTTTAATAAAAACGAGTAATAATTTTATATCAACTTATTAAAAAGACTCTGGGCTGACTTTTAAGAAGTCAGCCCATTTTTGTTATAATCGTTTTATGGAGCTTATTATTTTATTTTTTAAATCCATTCTTTATTTTTTTTGTTTTTATCTTTTATGGTGGGCTTCTGGGAAAATAGTTTTAATTATTGAAAAAATTGCCAAAAAAATGGGTTTTTCTTCTTTTGCTTTATCTTTTTTTGTTTTGGGAATTTTGACATCAATTCCTGAGTTTAGCGTTGGGGTAAATTCTTTACTTAAAAAAACGCCCGATATTTTTGTTGGTAATTTAATTGGGGCTTCGTTTTATCTTTTTACACTGGTTATCCCTTTAATGGCGGTTTTTGGGGGTGGGGTGAAAATGGTTCATGGTCTAACTTATAAAGATATGATTTTTGCTCTTCTTGTTGTTTTATCACCTATTTTTTTGATTGCTGATAATGTTTTAACCCGGACTGAAGGCGTGTTTTTAATTTTAATTTATTTTATTCTTGTTTATTTTATTGAGAAAAAAAGAAGTCTTCATTTTTCTTTGCGGGATTTAAGCGTTCATCGAGTGATTAATGCCACCCAAATAATAATTGAAATTTTTGTTCTTTTGGGAATAATTTTTGTTGCCAGTAATTTTATTGTTAATCAAACGATCGAGTATGGAAAGATTTTGGGAGTGCCGGTTTTTGTGGTTAGTGTGGTGATTTTGGCTTTTGGGACTAATTTACCCGAAATTAGCTTGGCTATCCGGTCAGTTTTTTTGGGGAAAAAAGAAGTAGCTTTAGGTGATTATTTGGGATCAGCAGCGGCTAATACTTTGATTTTTGGTGTTTTAACTCTTTTAAATGGGGCCCGGATTCATATTGAGAATTATTCGCTTCGGACTCTTCTTATTAATCTTTTTGGTTTGGGAGTTTTTTATCTTTTTTCCCAGTCAAAAAAAGAAATCTCAGTTAAAGAGGGAAGAATTCTACTTCTTATTGCTTTTCTTTTTATTCTGGTTGAGATTCTTTTTGGATAAAATATGGCACTTGTTTTTTAAATTGATTTTTTTTGATAAAGCTTATGATTTTTTTCAAATTAGGAAAAGCTTTTTTGTCGATTTTGTTTAATGGTTTTTTAAGATCAGATAGTTGATAAAGTAAAAGATCTGCTTCTTTATAGGAGAAACCAAACTCGCCTTCATCGGTTTGATTTTGCCAAAGACCAGCGGTTGGTTGAGCCTCAATTATCTCTTTGGGAACTTTTAAATATTTTGCTAACTTATAAACTTGGGTTTTGTAAAGATGGGCAATTGGCTCAATATCAGAGGCAGCATCACCAAAACGAGTATAATAACCCAAAAGATTTTCTGATTTATTTTCTGTCCCACAAACCAAAGCATCAAGTTTTTTGGCAATGTCAAAAAGGATAATCATTCTAAGTCTGGCTAAAATATTTCCGGCACGAACTTTATTGGTATAGTCAGTATTTGGAAAGTTAAAACATTTTTTATCAATAGTTTTGGCAATATCAAAAAGTTTATCAGCAGGATTTTTAAGAGGAATAATAAAAAAGTTTTTTTCGCTAATTTTTAATTGATTTAATAATTTTTTTATCTTTTGAAAGGTTTTGTCAAAACTTTTAAAAAATGGCATTTGATAGGGAAGATAGATAACAAAAATATTTTCTTTTTTGTAAGCTTTGGTCAAAAGGGTTAATGTGGTTGCTGAATCTATCCCACCCGAAAGCCCCAAAACCACCTTTTCCTTTTTTGTTTTTTTCTGAATTTTTTTTAAAAAACTAACAATTTTTTTTGTTTCTTTTTTTGGGTTGAGAGAAAGCAATTTTTTCATAGTTGTATTATACTATTAGGATATGAAATTTCAACGGGCGGTTATAATTGGTCGGTTTCAGCCATTTCATTTTGGCCATCTTTACCTGATAAAGAAATCTTTAGAAATGGCTGAGAAAGTGATTATTGGTATTGGTAGCGCCAGTATTTTTGATAAAAACAATCCTTTTGATTTTTATCTTCGCCAAAAAATGATTGAAAAAGTTTTTGAAAAAGAAGGTTTAAGAGAAAGATTATTAAAAATCGTTGACCTTGAGGATTTTTTTGATGATGAAAAATGGTTTTTTAATGTGAAAAAAAAGATAGGTGACTTTGATATTTTAGTAGGTAATAACGAGTGGACCAATAAAATAATGGAGGAGAAAGGAGTAAAAGTAATAAGGCTTCCGTATTATAAAAGATTTTTATATGAGGGTTGGCGGATAAGAAGGCTTTTTTTAAAAGGAAAAAACTGGCAAGATCGGGTGCCAAGGTATTTAGTTTCTTTAATTAAAAACCATTTTCCTTTAAAAAAACCTTATTTTAACAATGTTGTTTTAGGAGGAACTTTTGATCATTTCCACAAAGGTCATCAAAAATTTTTGGAAAAAGCGTTTGAGGTGGGAGAGAAAGTTTTGATTGGGATAACTAGCAACAAGATGATTAAGGATAAATTTTTATCATCAGCAATTGAGTCTTTTTTGATAAGAAAAGAAAATGTTTGTCAATTTTTGATGAAAAAAAATTGGCAAGAAAGAGCTAAGATTATAAAGATTAATGATTTTACTGGCGGTGTGGATAAATTAAAAAAAGCCGATGCAATTATTTTTTCCAAAAACACCTATCAAAACGCTTTAAAAATCAATGATCTTCGCGAAAAAAAAGGTTTTAAAAAAATGCGAATTGTTATTGTTTCTCAAGTTTTAGCATCGGATGGAAAGATTATCTCTTCAGAAAGAATAAGAGCGGGAGAGATTGATAGAAAAGGAAGAAGTTATTGGTTGCAAGTTTCCGGTTTCTTTAAGGATAGTGAAAAATTAGTTTTACCAGAGAGTTTAAAAGAAGAATTAAGAAAGCCTTTGGGAAAAGTTTTCTCTGGCACAAAAGATTTAATTAAATTTATTAAAGAAAAAAAACCGGCATTTATTTTTAGTGTTGGTGATATTATCTCTTATTATCTAATAAAAAATAAAATTACTCCCCACCTTTTGATTTTTGATTTAAAAACAAAAAGGGGAGAGGTTGACAAAGAAGTGAAAAAAACTCTTAAAAATATTTTTCCAAATAAAATTGTCAATCAACCAGGAACAATAGAAAAAGAGGCTTTTTTGACAATAAAATCTTCTGTTGAAAAAATTTTATCAAAAAAAGAAAAACAGAAAGTTTTTGTTGAAGGAGAAGAAGACTTGTTGGCTTTGCCGACAATTTTATTTTCTCTTTTAAATTCTTTGGTTTTTTATGGTCATTGGCAGCTTGGGGTGGTTGGGGTTAAGGTGGATGAAAAAATTAAAGATAAAGTTTTGAAATTATTAAGAAAATTTACCACTTGACTATTTTAGTTATTTTAGCTAAAATGAACAATATGAAAACGACCTATATTTCTTCAACTGATTTAAAAAATAAAACGGCTGAGATTTTAAATTTGGTCAGTTTTGGTGGGGTTGAGGCGATAATTGAGCGTCATGGTCGGCCTTTGGCCAAAATTTTACCTTTTAAGGAAGAAGAAAAAAAAAGAAATCTTAAAGAAAATTTAAGAAAATATTTTGGCGCGATTGCTGATTTTCCTCAAGTTTTCAAAAATCGATATTTTAAAAGAAAAAAGATTCATTTATGAAATATCTTTTAGACACAACGGTTTTAGTTAATCATCTTCGGGGTAAAAAGCCCATAAAAATTGATTTTTTGGAAAAAGGATGTGGTGTATCGATTATCACTCAAGCTGAACTTTTTTACGGCGCTTATAAATCTTCTAATTCTCTTGAAAATTTGAAAAAAATAAAGACGATGTTTTTCGATTTAGGGATAGAGGTAATCACTCTTAATGAGAGGATTATTGAACATTATGCCAAAATTAAAGCCAAATTAGAAAAAGAAGGGAAAAGATTAGATGAATTTGATCTTTTGATTGCGGCAACCGCCATAGAGAAAAACTTAATTTTAGTAAGTGATAATTTAGCTCATTTTAAAAGAATTTCATTATTAAAAGTTATTAGCCAATAACTTCCTTAGCGAGGTTGGTTTGAGAAGCTTGAGGTGAAGAAATAGTTGGTTGTAATCTTCTTTAGCTTGATTTTTCGCCAAAATCTGATAAAATACCCCATAATAATGGGAAAAGAACAATCTCAAAGGGATTCTCAGAAAATTTCACCAGGAGATGGTTGTTTAGGTTTAATATTTCCTTTCGTGCCTTCAGTTAAGAATATTTATAAAAGAGCAGAAAGATTAGGGTTATTAACCAGAATTCTTCTTAAAGATAAAGACCCAAGACTAGCTGAAGCTTTTGTTTTTGGTTTTGGAGATTTAGAACGGGTTTTTAAGACAGATGAAAGATTGTTTGGATTTTTTGAAAAATATTTACCTTTTATTCGTTCTTTATATCAGGATTCAAAAGGTAAAGATTATACAAGAAAAGTCAATGAAGGTTTATATCTTCGTCATATTCTTCGAATAATGGTTTTGGCAGATGAATTATATCAACAATTAAGGCCAGAAGGAATTAATTTAAACTATGAAGTTTTAATGATGGCAGCGGCTTTACATGATGCGATTGAGATAAGTAGAGAAAATGGTAGAGAGGTGAGTGTTGAATATCTTCAACAAAGATTAAGGGAAATAGGTTTTGATGAAGATGATGCTCATAACATTAGTTATATGTCAGAATTTTTAGTTCCTAAAGAAACTTCCTCTGAGAATTATTTTGATAAGAAGCAAAAAGATTTTGATCGGATTTGGGATGGTGAAGGATTGAGTGAGAAAGAAAAAGCTTGGTGGGAAGCTAACAAAGATTATTTAAAAGTAATCAAAGCAGCCGATGTTTTAGCTAATTTAGAGGAGACAGTTGATGATTTAGAAAAGGGAAGAGAGGATGGGAGAATGAAAAGATCGCTGAAGGAGAGATTTATGGTTTTTCAATATCGAGTTGGGCGGATTCAAGAGATGTTTGCATATGAAAAAGCAGATGAATTATTAAATTTTATAGCGCAAAGGATTTCGGCGGCGACACCGGCGGTTTAAGATGCTAAATAATTTTCTCCAAGTTAAATTTTCCAATCACTTTTCCCATCACAACCTGATTTACTCCAAAATAAGACATTTTTTGAAGACCTTCTTTTTCAAAACCACATTTTTCATAAAAAGAAGAAATTAATGGGTAGGCGGCCAATTCCATTTTATGACAACCCTGACTTTTGGTAATTTTTTCCCATTCAGAAACTAAAGCTTTGCCGACCCCTTTTCCCTGGTGATTTTTATCAACTGCCAACCATCGTAAGAAAGAAACACCACCATAAGGTTCATCAATCATCGCAAATCCCAAAGGTTGGCTTACCTCATAAGCAACCAAGATTGTTCGGTAGTTATTTTGTAATTGATAATAAAGATTTTGCTGACTATAGATTTTGGTTAAAAAATAATCAATCACTTTTGGATGATAAAAAGGGAAATTTTTCCGCATTAGTTTTTCAAAAAAAGGAAAAAAGTCTTTTAGGTTTTCTGGGTTTAAAGAAGAGATGGTCATAAGAAAGATTATAGCAAAGATAGTTAAAGTTAGTTTAAGTTATAATTAGTTGGAATGGGTATGTTTTTAAGATAGTGATAAATTTACAGGTTAATTTTTCCAAAAATGGATTGGTCTTATTTGAATAAAAAAAGGTTAGAAAAGTGGGGGAGAAGGTATTCGAAAAAGATAAGAGAAGTTTTAAAGAATTAAAATGAATAAACCTCGATTTGTTTTATTTATAAATCTGGTAGATTGTTAATAAAATCAGCAAAAGGACCTAAGTCTAAGTTTTCTGGATTTTTTTGTTTATTTGGTGGGGTATTGTTTGTTTTATTTTCTGATGGAGATTGGTTACTCATTGAAGGAAGAAAATAATAACCTATTTTCCAAGAAGTTGACACCCAATTCAATATTTCTGACGCTCTTGTTATTAAAACATT
>JAPYWZ010000081.1 GCA_028276105.1 Microgenomates group bacterium
TTTCCTTTGGTTTTAAAAACAAGGAGGTTTTTATCTTAAAGGCAATGCTATCGGTCTTAGTTACTTATATATTAAATCAACCAATTTTTAAATAGAACCGGGGTATTTGCTGCGGGGCTTGGATTCGAACCAAGATAAGAAGCTCCAAAGGCTTCTGTCCTACCGTTAGACGACCCCGCAAAATTTTTTTTAGATATATATATTTTACAAAATTTTAAAAAAAAGGCGACCACTTTTTTGGTCGCCTTTTAGAAAAATCTTTTAAAACTTCATTCCCTTTACTCTGTTTTTGTTGGTGTTAAAGTTTTGGTTGGTGTTGGTGGTAAAGAAAAATCTTTTATCTCATCTGTCTCTTTTATTTCCCTCAACGTTCTATCCCAAACTCCTTTTACTCTTACTCGATGACCAACTTCGATATTATTGAAACTAATTGATTCTTCGCGCCTGTTAATTATTTTGGTGCCATCTGCCCCATAAACTTTTATTTCACCGCGATTAATAGTTTTTATCGTCAAAATATTTCCCTCCTTTGATAAAACCTCACCAAAAAATACTCCCCATCGTTTTTGAATTGAAAGATTGCGAATTAAAACTGCCTCAATGGTTGACCTTGTCTCATCAGTAAAACGACCAATAACATTTACTTCATCGCCCACTGAAAACTCACTCAAAGACGACTTTCCCCAAAAACGACGACGAAGTTGAGTCCTTTCAGTAATGTTAACTTGATAAGTTTTCCCCTCTTTATTATCAGAGACTTTAATGTAATTTCCACCGATTTCAGTAATTCTTCCAGTCAGTCGAGCGTTAAATCTTAAAGCTTTGATTTTTTCTTTTATTTGATTTTTTATCTCCTCTATCAAACCTTTCCTTTCTTCTTTCATCTCTTTTCTTATCTCCCACGGTTTGATTGATGGATTAGCAGTAATAGTTAATTTTATTGATTCTCTTGTCTGTTCTCTAATCGCAGAAATCGTTGGTTTAACCTCTTCTCTTATCGCTTTAATTGTTGGCCTAACTTCTTTTTCAAAAATTTTTTCTGGCCTTTCTGCCAAAACATTTTGAGATGGAACTAATAAAAGAGTAAAAAAAAGAATCCCAAGAATTTTTTTCATAGGAAAATAAAAAAATTTTAATAAACTTCTATTAATTAATATGCAAAAACCTAAAAAAAGTTGCATTATTCTTGGGTTTGAAGAAAAACAGTGATTTCTTTTTCTGCATAGTTACCATCTTTATCGTTTGCAGTAATCGTTAATAAATTTTCTCCTTCATCTAAATTATAATTCAAAGAAAAATAGCCTTTCTCATCGGCTTTTGTTTGGATATCATTGACATAAACTTCAGCATAAGTTGAAGTTTTTCCAGAAACTTTTATTGAAGGATCGTTGTAAGTTGCATTTTCTTTTGGTTCAATAACTTCTAAAGTTAATCCTTGCGATACTGGCTCTACGGTTGGAATTGTTGATTGATTAATATTTATTTGATTAGTTGACTGATTGACGCGTTGATTATTTTGAAAAATATTTCTTTGTTTTTTTATTAAAAAAACCAAAGAACCAAAAATTACTAACAAAACAAAAAAAATAATCACCACGGTATTCCCTTTTTTTTTCATATTATTTTTAATTAACTTTTAATTTTTTAAAACGATAAGCATGACTATGATTATTAAAGTACGCTTCGTAAACACCGATAATGATAAAAATTATCAAAAGAAACAAAAAAAGTAAAGGAAAAGGAAGTGGCTTAATGGGTAAACGCACTCTTACGGGTAAAAAATAAGGAAAACTAAAGCCTAAATAATCCAAAAAAAGAGGCAAAGTAGCAGCATGAAAACTAATCTGAAATACTTTTTTAAAATGATATTTTTTTTCGGGTTTTAATTTTAACAAAACAAAAACCAATAAACTGGCTATAAAAAGATAAAAAAGATTAATCAAAAAAGAAAACAAAAACGTAAAGACAAAAATAAAAAGGAAAATAAAAAAGTAAAAAATGTAAAAAAACTTTTCGATAAAAAAAAGACGCTGACGAATAATTTTTAATGTTTCTTTATTAAAAATAATTTGATTAAAAGAACTCAAAGGAATTTTTTTTACTTTCCCTGCCTTTTTAATAAAAAGATCAGTTTTTGTTAAAAGGGCTTTTGTTTGGTATTGATTAATTTTTTCTTCCGAAGCACTTTCATCAATCACAAAAACAAGTTTTAATCGCTCTTTCTCATCTCTCAACCAAAAAAAATAAGGCTGATTATAAGAAGAAATTAAATAACCTTTATTAATAAAAATACTTAAATCAGAAGGAAAACTGGCCAACGCCGAATCAACCGATTTTAACCAAAAGTTAATTTTTTGCGGCGAATATCGATATAAAAGACTAACTCCCAACAAAAAATTTAAAAAAACAATTAACGAAACAAAATATTTAAAGGAAAAAAGAAAGCGAATTTTTAAAATTTTGGTATAATAGGAATAATTAGGAATAAGGCTTTTAAAAAAAATATAAAAAAAGGCCTTGACTTTTTTCATTTTAAGATTTATCATAAATAAATATAAAACGAAAGTCAAGTATTTTTTTTTGACTTTCTTTATAATTTTATAATTTTATTAGTTTTTTAAAAATAAAAAAAAATATGGCAGAAGGAGTTTTTTCCCGAACTAAACCCCATTTAAATATTGGTACCATTGGTCATGTTGATCACGGTAAAACTACCTTAACTTCAGCTATTCACTATGTTTTGTCAAAAAAAGGTTTGGCTAAATTTTTAAAATACGAAGAAATAGATAAAGCCCCAGAAGAAAGATCAAGAGGAGTAACCATTAACCTTCATCACTCCGAATACGAAACCGAAAAACGCCACTATGCCCACATCGATGCTCCAGGACATGCTGATTATATTAAAAACATGATTACCGGTGCCGCTCAAATGGATGGGGCGATCCTTGTCGTTTCCGCTCCTGATGGCCCAATGCCTCAAACACGTGAACATATTCTTTTAGCCCGTCAAGTAAATGTCCCTGCCATCGTTGTCTTTTTAAACAAAGTCGATATGGTTTCCGATAAAGAACTTATAGATTTGGTTGAAATGGAAGTCCGTGATCTTCTTACCAAATATGGTTATCCGGGAGATAAAGTGCCAGTCATTCGGGGCTCGGCTCTTAAAGCTTTATCTGACGATGAAGAAGCAATAAAATCAATTGAAGAATTGCTAAAAGCTGTTGACGAATATATTCCGGAACCAGTCAGAGAAATTGATAAACCCTTCCTTATGCCAGTGGAAGATGTTTTTACGATTTCTGGTCGAGGAACCGTGGTTACTGGGAGAGTAGAAAGAGGGGTTTTAAAACTTAACGAAGAGGTTGAAATTGTTGGTCTAAAACCAACTAAATCAACCGTTGTCACAGGAATTGAGATGTTTAGAAAAACTTTGGACGAAGCAAGAGCCGGCGACAATGTTGGTCTTCTTTTGCGAGGGGTTGAAAAAAATGAAGTGATACGAGGACAAGTGGTGGCTAAACCAGGAACGATCACTCCTCATACTGAATTTGAAGCAGAAATTTATGTCTTAACTAAGGAAGAAGGAGGCCGTCATACTCCTTTCTTCAACGGTTATCGTCCCCAGTTTTACATAAGAACCACCGATGTAACTGGAGAAATTACTCTTCC
>JAPYWZ010000083.1 GCA_028276105.1 Microgenomates group bacterium
TTGGGTTTGTTTTTTCTTTCTTTTTTTAATTGGCAGCTTTTTATTTTTAGTTTAATTTTTTCTTTTCCTTTATTTTGGCAGATGATCTTTTCAAAAGATAACTATTTTAGTAATGGTTTTACCTATTTAGGTGAAAAATTTGGTTTTAATTTGAGTATTTTTGAGAAAGTAAAAATTGCTTTATGGAATTTTTTAAGAAATTTTTCGTCGTTTTTCTTAAAAGGCGATCCAGTTTTTCGCCATAATATTCCTTATCGGCCAACTTTAGATTTTTTAACAGCGATATTTTTTTTACTCGGTTTATTTTTTTTAATAAAAGAAACTTTTAAAAAAGAAAATAGAAAAAAATACATTCTTTATTTATTTTTACCTTTTTATTTTGGTCAACTGGCTTCTAATTTAGATATGGTTATTGCTAACACTCCTTCAATTGGTCGGATGCTTACAATTTCGCCCATAGTTTACACTATTTCTTCTTTTGGTTTATATAAAGTCTATGAAAAAATCAAAAAAAATTATCAAAAGATTTTGTTTTTATGTTTAAGTTTATTTTTTATTTTTTTAGTAAATATTTTTGATTATTTTTTTATTTATCCAAAAACATTACCCAATGGGAATCTACCTTTTTCTTTGTTTATAAAAGAAGATATTTTAAAAGAAAAAAAAGAAGAAAATTTTTATTTAATTGATTGTTGTTGGGGAGAAGCAGGTCAACCAGAACCCAAAAGTATTTTTAACCGTTTGGATGAAAAAAGACAGCTTGTTTTGTTAAATAAAGAAGATATTTTTGGTAATCAATGTGATTTTAAAAAAGGTTTTTATTATTTTAATCCAAATGATTTTGATTTAATTAATTATCTTAAAAGCTGTAATTTAGAAAAAAAACTAATGTTTTATAAACTTAATAATGTTAAAATCTTTGGGAGATTAAAAATTTAGTAAATTTTTTATGGTTTTTAAAAATAAAAATCTTGAGTATTACACTGAGGAAAAAGTTTTAAATCCGCCGCTTCATGTCTTAGAAGAGTTAAATTTTATTTTTAATTTTTTGCCAAAAAAGAAAAATTTAAAGTTAGTTGATTTTGGTGCAGGTGGGGGAAGGGTGACAATTCCTCTTTTAAAAAAAGGATATCAGGTTTTAGCGGTTGATATTGATAAAAATGCTTTAAGAAGACTTATAAAAACCGCCAAAAAAATAAAAAAAGAAAAATACTTAAAAATAAAAAGTAGTTTACCAAAAAAAGAAAAATACGATGTTATTTTAGGCGCTGATGTTTTGTATCATATAGATATCAAAAAATATTTTCCTTATTTTTATAATCATTTAAAAAGAAGGGGGAAAATTATTTTCTCCGAACCTAATGTTTTTAATTTTTCTTGGATTGTTTTTATTAGCTTATTTTTAAATTGGTTTGAGGAAAAAGGGATTTTTCAGATAAATTATTTTTATTTGATTCATCAACTTAAAAAAAGCGGTTTTAAAAAGATAAAAATTTTTGGTTTATATTTTTTTCCACCAATGATTTTTGGTAAAAATAATTTTCTTCAAAAAATAAATTTGTTTTTAGGCAATCTTCCTCTATTAAAGTTATTTGCTTTTCGATGTGTTATCGTGGGAGAAAAATAAGATATTTTTAATTTATTTTTTTGTTAAGACAGATATATCTAAATTGTTATATTACGATACGTTGTATAGAGTAATTAAATCTTGTTTTTAAGTATTCTGCTGGTGTTTGATAATTTAACTGTCTTAATTTTACCTCAAGGTTGTAGGAATTCAAGTAGGAAATTAGTTTCTCTTTTAAGTCTTCTTCCCCACTAAAAAGATAGCGCTTAAAAACTTTGTTTTTTACCTTGCCATTAAATCTTTCTACCATTCCGTTAGTCCAAGGGTGTTTAAACTTAATAGTGCGGTGTTGAATTTTGTTCTTTTGACAGAGTTGGTCAAAGGGATGAAGTTTATTTTTCGGTCGTTTGTTTTTGGGAAGGAAGTTGTAAGAAAACTCTCCACCATTGTCAGTTAGAATGTAGTGAATTCTGTAAGGATAAAAATCTAAAACCATCTTTAAAAACTTTACCCCCATTTCTTTGGTTTTTTGTCTACTCACCCATAGAAAAGCTAACTTGCTTACTCTATCAATAGCAGTAAAAACATACCAGCGCTTCTTGTTAATTTTAGGAGTGTAAAGAGTATCAAGATGAAGATAACCAATGGTATATCTTTTAAACTTCTTAATTCTTCTTTCTGCTTTAATTAACTCTTCCGGCAAAACATTTAAACCCCAGCGAACTAAACAGCGGTAGATTTTAAGAGGATAAAGACTTGGGATTTTCTTTTCTAATGAGAAGTAAATCTCTTCAACTGTTTTTTTAAACTTTTTCCTCTCAAAGATAATTAAGTCCTCCTGAGTCTGAGTTAGAGTGGTTCTAAGACGATGGGGTCGGGATGATTTATCTTCAACACTATCTCTTTCTTTCCATTTCTTAACGGTTTGCCAGGAGAGATTAAATTTCTTAGCTAAGGCGCTAATTGACTCTTGACTTTGCTTTATCTGCTGTCTTATGGCATAATTAGTTTTAGCATTCTTGTGTAGTTTCTGTAACATTGTTGTTAAGAGATTATACCCTTAACAACGTATCGTAGTCAAACATCTAAATTAGCTTGTTTTAAAATAGATATAAGAGTTTTTCTTTTTAAATCTTTATTATGGAATGGGAGAGTAACTCTTAATTTTTCATCCATTTTTGATTTTAATACTAAATGACTTCCTTTTTGATGATGGATATAAAAGCCTTCTTTTTTTAATATTTGAAGTAACTTTTTAGGTTTAACGGCGGGGATTTTACTCATCTTATAAATGATAATTTAGAAAATGGAATTTCAACTGAACCAATAAAAAAGTTTTTTGAAGGATTAAAAATTTCTTCATTATCTTTAGCTAGACTTTCAAGATAGGCTAAGATGGCTTCGGAGATATTTTTTTTTGTTTCTTCAAAAGTATCACCTTCGGAAATACAACCAGGCAGTGAAGGGACATAGGCAGTATATCCGCCTTCTTCAGCTTCTTCAAAAATAACTTCATATTTTAGAACTTTTTGGTGTTTTTTATTTTCCATATTTTTATTATACTACCAAGTCTGACTTGGTTTTACAAGTTTATTTTTCTTAAAACAAAAAACACCGCCGCTGATTTTTCTGGGGGAGGGAAGGAGATTTGTTTTTTAATAAATTTATCAATTTTTAAAAATTTATACCACGAGGGATAAATTACCCAACGACCAAAGATTTTGTAAGTTAAAAGAGAAGGGATAGAAAAGTAATGAAAAAGATCTAAAAATTGAGAGTTTCTTTTTGAAAGATAACCGATTTTTTCAATAACTAAAAAACCATTTTTTTCAAAAACTTTTTGCCACTGGGAAACAGTTAATAAGTTAAAATGTTTTTGTTTTTTATTCATCAAAGAAACATAAGAGTTACCGAAAATTTTTTTTCCCAACATAAACTGACTCCATTTATCAGTCATAACCGTTATTAAAAAATAGCCGTTTTTATTCAAAACTCGATTGATTTCTTTTAAAGATTGATTTAGTTTTGGCAGATGTT
>JAPYWZ010000109.1 GCA_028276105.1 Microgenomates group bacterium
GTTTGAGACAACAGTTTGAAAAAAATTGTTTTTAAAAGGAATTTTTTTACCATCGTAAATGACTACTTTTTTGTAGATTTTTTGATTGATGATTTTTAAAGTTCTTTCATTTTTAATATCCAAACCAATATCAATAAAATTTTTTCCAAAAGTAACTTTGGCAAAAAAACCATCACCACAACCAAAGTCCAAAATTTTTTTCTTTAAATATTTTTTAAATTTTTGAAAAAGATAGGCTTCTTGGGGGCGAATTAAAGCCATAAAGGCCGGTCGATTTTCCAGATATTTTTTAATAAAAAAATCAATATTTTTATTCATATTTAGGCTTTTGTATCAACCTTTTTTCGACCGCTTCGGTCGAATTTGGGTTGGTCTGATAAACTAAATTATCGTAAAATTGATAAACTTTTTTAATATCAAAAATTTTTTCTGCGTTTTTGATAAGTTTTTTATTGGTATATTTTTTTCGATTTTTTAAAATTTCACTGATTGCTTTTGCCAGTTGTTTTTCATTTTTTGGCTCAACAATTATTCCCATTTTGGTTAAAGAAATAGGAATTTTAACACCGGGTAAGTCTGTAGCAACCACCGGCGTTCCCAAAAGCATTGCTTCAGCTTGGACCATACCAAAAGCCTCAGTTGAGTTTACTGATGGCAAAACCAAAACATCAATTATTTTGTAAAAAGCTCCCAGTTGTTTTTCAGAAAGATTTCCCAAAAAAACATAGTTTATTTTTTCTTTTTCTAAAAGATTTTTTATTTTTTGGTAATATTCTTCTTCACCAGAAACATCTTTACCATAAGGACCGGCAAAGACTAGAGTGTAACGTGTAACATGTAACGTATAACGTTTAAAAGCGTTTATAAGATATTCAATCCCTTTTTCAGAGGCAATCCGGCCGGAAAAACCAATCCAGACTCCTTGTTTTTTCTTTTTTAGTTTTTGGTAAAAATTTTTATCGATGATTAGTTTTTTAATTGGTGGCAGAGTAAAGAAAACTTTATTTTTGATTTTTTGATAAATAGAAAAATTCTCTAAATAATTTTTTGTGTAAGCAATGATTTGATCAGATAAAAGAAGCTGAAGCTCAACCACTTTGTTAGCTAATTTAATTATTAGATAATCTAATAAATTTTTTTTGTTTGTTTCTAAAAAGCAATGAAGAAGAGACAAAGTTTTTTTCTTAAAAATTTTTGCCAAAAGCATTAAAGGCAATCCCTCAACATTGGGTTGATTAAAAAAAAGTAAATTGGCATTTTTTACTTCTTTGAGAAAATAAAAAAAAGATTGAGGTGAGATAAAACCTTTGGAAAGGCGAAAAAGATAGGGAAGATAAATAATTTTAAATTTTAAATTTTTTACCCTCCGATTCGGAGGGTGAATTTTTAATTTTTTAAACTTATTTTCTTTGTGATTAAAAGTTAAGACTGTCACTTGGTGAGTTTTTGATAGATGATTTAAAATTTTCCAGGGATAGGTAGTTAAGCCACTAGTGTAGGGATAAAAATATGATGAGAAAAAAAGAATTTTCATAAAAGATTTTGTTTTTGCCAGTTGATTAACTCTTTTAACCCTTTAATAAATAAAGTTTTTGGTTGCCAGTTAAGAAGTTTTTTTGCTTTTTTGTTTTTTGAGACAAAATATTTTTGATCACCAACGCGTGCTTTGTCAAAATAAATTGGGATTTTATAACCAAACTCTTTTTCTAGAATTTTTGTCACCTCAACAAGAGAATAGGCATTTTTTTCACCACCACCAATATTTATCGCTTGGCCTTTGACCTTTTCAATATTTTTAATTGCTTTTTCATAAGCATCAATTAGATCTTCAACATATAAAAGATCTCTTATTTGTTTACCATCACCAAAGATAGTGATTGATTTTTTAAATAAAAATTGTTTGGCAAAATGAGCTACCCAGCCTTGGTCTTCAACCCCAAGTTGATGAGGGCCATAAATGCAAGACTGACGAAAAACAACGGTTTTTAAACCAAAAATCCGATGATAATCAAGAAAATAACAGTCAGTTGCTCCTTTTGAGCAGCCATAAGGAGAGATAAAGTCAAGAGGGGTATTTTCATCAACGGGAGAGAATTTTTTCATTGCCTTCAAATCACCGTAAACTTTGTTGGTTGAGGAGTAAATAACAATTGCTTTGGGATTGTTTTTTCGAAGATACTCAAGAAGAGTAAAACTGTCAACCAAATTATTTTCAAAATCGTTTTTTGGATTTTTGATTGAGGTAGTAACCGCCGTTTGGCCAGCAAGGTGGATGACAACTTCTGCTTGATTTAAAAAAGATTGATAGTTTTTTATCGAAGAGACATTACTTTTAATGATTTTTATTTTGGGGAAATTTTTTTTCAAAAACAATGCATTTTTTTCAACACCTTTTCTTGAAAAATTATCAACCACAGTTACTTGATGATTTTTTTTGAAAAAATAAGAAGCCGCATTTGTTCCAATAAAACCAACACCACCAGTAATTAAAATTTTCATTTTTTTAAAAAAGAAACTACTTCTTTTAAACTTTTAAATTTATATTGATATTTTATCTTTTTATCCAACAAATTATAAATCCAAAAAATTTTTGTTTTTTTTATATTTTTGAGATATTTAACAATATCCCAATTATCCTCAACAAAAATATCAAGATTGAGTTTTTTAATCATTTTTTCTTTGTAAAGATGAGGTTGATCGTTTTTTTCGTTATAGTACCAAGAAGAAAAAAGATTTTCTGGGTCAATTTTTTTCTTCCAAAATAAAAAGTCTTCTTTTAAGGATTCATAGCGAGCAGAAATTACATAAGCTTA
>JAPYWZ010000030.1 GCA_028276105.1 Microgenomates group bacterium
GGGTATTTACTAAAAAGTGGGGGGTTCCTTGAAAACCTAAAGATGGTGATAGTTGTTGATCTCGATTAAGATTTTTTTCATATTTTCCACTTTCTAAACACTTGGTTAAAAAATTGGAGTCAATTTCATTGGCTAGAAAACTGACTAAATCGGGAATTTTATTTTTATCATTTCTTACTTGTTCATTGATTAAATTGTATCCTTCATTAGTCATCAATTTATCATGAACCTCCCAAAATTTACCTTTTTCATAAGCGCAGTATAAAGCAGAAGCAGCAAGAAGGCCATTACCATGACCATTTGAATAAAGAAAAGCAAAAGAAGCCTTTCCTTGATCGACTAATTTTTTGATTTCTGGAAGAGGTGGAATGTAAGAACCACCTTCAGATTGGTATTTAAATCGCTCACCAACTTGAGAAGCCAGTTGAGGATTTAAGCCTCCAGCAATATGACAAAAGGGACAGCTTGGGTCAGAAACCTCAACAAAAAGAAGTTTTCTTGAAGCATCACCAAAATGAATAAAATCTTTAGTAAAAAGTTTTTTTACCTCGTTAATTTTGATTTCTTTTGGTGCTTGTGGCTGTTGTTGTTGGGCGGGATTAGGGTTTTTGCCAAGTTTTTTTTCTAAATTAGAGACTTTTAAAAAAGTAAAGATATTAAAAAGAAAAAGTAAACCGATAAGAAAATAAATTATTTTATTATTTGAACTTGAGGGATTGATTTCTTCAACTTTTTTTTGATTTTTTTTAGCCATAAATTTTGAAAAATAAATTATTAATTAATTGAAAAATTTTAATTATTAAATTATTACAACTTTAATGATAGTTGTCAATTGATTTTTTATTTGGCATAAATTCGATATAAATTGGCACCAATCTTTTCAAATTTAAAAATCTCAATTTTTCCAATTTCTTTCGTATTTGTTACATGGGGACCACCACAAAATTCTTTGGAGTAGGCAGTTTCTAAAGATTGACCAATATAATACACTTTAACCATATCGGGGTATTTTTCTTTAAAAAAGGCTTTTGCGCCAATTTTATAGGCCTCTTCTTTAGGAAGAACAACAAAGTTTACCGGCAATTCTTCTTTGATTTTTTGATTGATAATTTTTTCCACTTCTTTTAAACCCTCAGTGGTTGGTTTTTTTGCACAATAAAAATCAAAACGCAGTCTTTCACCAGTAATATGTGATCCTTCTTGACGGATGCTTTCTCCCAAAACGTCAAATAAAGCTTGATGAAGTAAGTGGGTGGCCGTATGATAGCGCAAAGTATTTTTTGAGTGATCAGCCAAACCTCCTTTAAACATACCCACAGAAGCCGTTCGAGAAAGGGCTCGGTGTTTCTCAAATTCCTCATCAAACTCTTTTTGGTTAAAAGTTAGTCCTTTTTCTTTTAGCAGTTCTTCGGTTAACTCTTTTGGAAAACCATAGCTTTGATATAAATCAAAAACTTGTTTACCGGTTGGTTTTTCAATTTTTTGTAAAATAGAAAAGCCCTTTTCTAATGTTTTGTTAAAACGATCGATTTCTTCGCCAATTACCGGTTTTATTTCTTCTAAGTCTTTTTCTTCAAAATAAATATTTTTATAAATCTCAATAATCGCCTCAACTGCAAGATTTAAATCGTTGGCCAAAACCTTTTTTCCTTTTAATTGGTACATTTTAATAGTCACTCTTCGAAGAAGTCTTCTTAAAACATAACCCCTTTCTTTATTGGAAGGATAAACGCCGCTTTTGATAAGAAAGACCGCTCCTTTTAAGTGATCGGCAATGATTCTTATTTTTCTTTTATCATCTTCGTTTTCATATTTTTTATCAACGATTTTTTCGATGTTTTTAATAATTGGAAGATATAGTTCGGTTAAAAATACATCAGGATTGTTATTGGCTGCCGCCAACATTCGTTCCAACCCACCACCAAAATCAACATTTTTTGCTGGTAATTCTTCAAAACCATTTTTTGTTTTTTTAAACTGCATAAAAACGGAATTGCCAATTTCCAAAAACCGACCACAATCACAGTTTGGGTGACATTTTAAAGAAGAGTAAGGCGAGTTTTCATGAAGTTTGAAATCTTGACCAAAGTCATAAAAAACTTCACTATCTGGGCCACCAGGTTCACCTTCGGGCATATTATCAGGGACACCGGCTCTTGACCACCAGTTTTTTTCTGGTCCATAAGAAAAGATATGATTTTCAGGTACTCCAAGTTCTAACCAGATTTTTCTTGATTCATTGTCTGGATCTAGATTATTTTTTTTATCACCAGCAAAAACTGTGACATAAAGTCTTTTTTTATCAAAGCCCAAAATTTGGGTTAAAAACTGCCAAAACCAAGAAAGCTGCTCTTTTTTAAAATAATCACCCAATGACCAGTTGCCCATCATCTCAAAAAAAGTCGTATGCCGATTGTCGCCGATTTCTAAAACATCTTGGGAGCGAAAGCAAGGTTGGATATTGTAGAGTCTTTTTCCTAAAGGATGAACTTCACCCAAAAGATAAGGAACAAGCTGCTGCATCCCAGAGCCGGTAAATAAAGTAGTGGGATCATTTTGGGGAACAAGAGAGATGGGAGGAACTTCTTTATGATTTTTTTCCTTCCAAAAATCAGCAAATTTTTTTCTAAGATCAAGATGGGTAAACATAATGTAAAATTATACTATAAAATGATACGAATAAAGAATAATTAAAAATTAAAAATGAAAAATTAAAAATTACAATTTAAAATTAAAAATTAATAATTTGTAATTGTTTGAGATTTTGCGCTTAGAATTTTATTTTACCATCTTATTACGATCGTTTAGAGATGGTAAAAAAACAAAACAAAAAGAGCATGGTTAATCTAATAAAAACAAACGACTTAAAGAAAGTTAGAGATTTTTTTAAAAAGTTTAATCTTCCAAAAGAAAACTCTCACAAAGGTCAAAATGGTAAGGTTTTGATTATTGGTGGTTCTTCTCTTTTTCATGCTGCTTCTTTATGGGCGGCTGAGGTGGCTTCGCATTTTGTTGATATTGTCCATTATTGTTCAACTAAAGAAAATCAAAAAATTTTTTTAAATTTAAAAACCAAGTTTAGAAATGGGATTATTGTTTCAAAAAAAGATTTAATCGATTATGTTAAGGAAGATGATGCGATTTTGGTTGGTCCTGGGATGATAAGAAAAGACAAATCAAATATCAAAAATCAAATATCAAAAATACATTTCAAAAATCAAAAAGATCTAATTGATATTAAAGATGAAGGTTTATATACTTACTTTTTACCTAAGTTTTTGATTGAAAATTTTTCGCAAAAAAAATTTGTTTTTGATGCGGGCGCTTTACAGATGATGGATAAAGAATGGCTTTTAAAATTAAAAACGCCAGCAATTCTTACTCCTCATCAAAAAGAATTTGAAAGGTTATTTGGTGAAAAAATTTTTGATTTAGATTTTGAAAAAAAAGTAGAGTTAGTTAAGAAATACGCAAATAAATATAAGGTAATAATTTTACTTAAAGCGATAAAAGATATTGTTTCTGATGGTGAGAAAACTTATGTGGTTGAGGGAGGCAATCAAGGGTTAACTAAAGGTGGTTCGGGTGATGTTTTGGCTGGTTTGGTGGTGAGTTTTTATGCAAAAAATAAAGCTTTAGAAAGCGCTGTTTTTGCTTCGATTCTTCTTAAAAAAACCGCCGATGTCTTGTTTTTAGAAAAAGGATACTGGTATAATATTAATAATTTGATTGAGACAGTACCTTTGGTTTTAAAAAAAATAATTATTTAGTCTATGAAAAAAGAAACTTTTTTAGCGATTTTTTTAGGGGTAGTTTTTGGTTTTATTTTTGCTTTGATAATCTTAGGCAGTATCTCTCAAAGCCAATTGGGTAAAAAAACTAAATCTTTATTACCCCAAAAAAAAGAATTTTCTATTTTGCCAGCAAAACCAACTTCTTTAAAACTTTTGAATATTACTAACCCAAAAAATTTTTTAATTATTGAAAATGATAAGGTGACTATCGAAGGTGAGGTAGAGAAAAACTCGTTAATTGTCATTCAATCACCAATCAAAGACTTGGTTTTTCAAAATAAAGAAGAAAAATTTAAGGTTGATTTTCCATTGGCATTGGGAGAAAACGTGATAAAAATTGTTTCCTATCCTCAAAATCCCAATTTAAAAACTCAAGAGAAAACTCTTTTTATTTATTATTTACCCAATGAGATATGAATAAAAAAATTTTCTTACCATTTTTTGCTTTGATCGTCTTTTTTTTGTTTTTGTTTAATCTTTTAATTTTTGCTTCTGATAAAACAGGCAGTGATTCGGCAAAAAAAGAAACTCAAAAAGAGGTAGAAATTTTAAAAGAGAAAATTGCCAGCAAAGTCGCCGAGCTTCGTCGGCAAAACTTCCAAGCTTTCTCGGGAAAAATTGTTGAGATTAAAAAAGGTGAAATAGAAATAAAAGATTATAATGAAGAGAAAAAGAAAGTTTTTACCGATGATTTATTAACAAAATATTATTTAATAAAAGACAATCAAAAAAAAGAGATTAATTTCTCTGATTTAAAAAAAGATGATTATATTATAGTTTCTGGAATCCTAACCGATAAAGGAATTAGTGCCAATATGATTTTTGTTGATGAAAAGTATTTGGTGGATTTTGGGAAGATTGTGGAAAAAGATAAAAATGAATATTGGTTGAAAGTGGTCACTTTAACTAATGAAACGATTAGCTTAGATATTGAAACTTTTACTAAACAGTGGTTGTTGAATATTAAAAGCTTAGAACTAGAAAGAACTGGTTTTTCGAAGATTAAAGAAGGGGATATGATCCATTTTGTTGCCAAAGATAAAAAAAATGAAAACAATCGTTTTTCTGCCCAAAAAATTGTTGTTATCCCACAGGAATATTTTCTAAAGTAGAAAGTATATCAAGTATTAAGTATTAAGGGTTTATTTTTTATAAAAAATTTATGTTTAATTTTTTAAAAAAACTTTTTGATTATAATGAGAAAGAAATTAGACGGATCAAAAAAATCGTTGAGCAAATTAATAGCTTAGAAGATAAAGCTCGCGTTTTAAAAGACGAAGACTTTCCAAAAGAAACAGAAAGATTAAAAGAAGAAGTTTTGGAAAAAGGAAGGTCTTTAGATCAAATTCTTCCTTGGGCTTTTGCGTTGGTAAGAGAAGCAGCAAGAAGAGTTTTGGGGCAAAGGCACTTTGATGTCCAGCTGATGGCCGGGGTGGCTTTACATGAGGGAAAAATTGCCGAACAAAAGACAGGGGAGGGGAAAACGCTTTCGGCAACAACCGCTTTATATCTTAATGCTTTAACGGGAAAACCGGTGCATTTGGTAACCGTTAACGATTATCTTGCCCGCCGCGACTGTGGTTGGATGGGTGCTGTTTTTCATTTTTTGGGATTGAAAACTGCCGCAATTATTCCAGAAAAATCGTTTATTTTTGACCCAAATTTTACCGATTCTTCAGCTTTAGATTGGCGATTAAAACATCTTCGGCCAATTGGAAGAAAAGAAGCTTATCTTTCAGATATTGTTTATGGGGTAAATTCGGAGTTTGGTTTTGATTATCTTCGTGATAATATGGCCATGGACGTTAATGATGTTGTTCAGCGGGGGTTTTATTATGCAATTATTGATGAAGCGGACTCGGTTTTAATCGATGAGGCGCGAACACCTCATATCATTTCAGCGCCTTACGAAGAAGATGTTAGCCGTTACTATCAATTTGCAAAAATTGTTGAGTCTTTAGAAGAAAAAAAGGATTACTTGGTTGATGAAAAATTAAAAACGGCTAATTTAACCGAGGCCGGGATTTTAAAAGTGGAAAAAATGTTGGGTATTGAGAATATTTATGAGAAAGATTATGATACTTTGTTTCATATTGAGGCGGCTTTGAAGGCAAAGACTTTGTTTAAAAAAGATCGCGATTATATTGTAAGAAATGGTGAAGTTGTTATTGTTGATGAGTTTACCGGTCGACTGCTTGAGGGGCGCAGATTTTCTGAGGGGATTCATCAAGCGATTGAAGCCAAAGAAGGGGTACCGATAAAACAAGAATCAAAGACGTTGGCAACCATTTCCCTTCAAAATTACTTTCGAATGTACGAAAAATTGGCCGGAATGACAGGAACGGCAGCAACCGAAGCCGAAGAGTTTCATAAAATTTACAATGTTGCGGTTGTGGTTATTCCCACTCATAAACCGATGATTAGAGTTGATCATCCCGATGTCATTTATAAAACAGAAAAAGCAAAGTTTGCTGCCGTGGTTGAGGAGATTGCGAAAAATTATAAAATTGGCCGGCCGGTTTTAGTGGGGACGACTTCCATTGAAAAAAACGAATATCTTTCTTTTTTGTTAAAAAAACGGGGGATTCCTCATCAAGTTTTAAACGCCAAACATCACGAAAAAGAAGCGGCTATTATCGCCCAAGCAGGAAAAATTGGAGCAGTGACAGTTGCCACCAATATGGCCGGAAGAGGGGTGGATATTATTTTAGGTGGTCAACCACCGGAAGAGTTTTTAGAAGATGAGAAAAAAGATTATAAAGAAAAGTTAAGGCTTTGGCAAAAAGAGCATGAGAAAGTGGTAGAATTGGGAGGTTTGTATGTTATTGGGACAGAAAAACATGAGGCAAGAAGGGTTGACAATCAGTTAAGAGGAAGAGCCGGTCGCCAAGGAGATCCCGGAGAGTCGCGTTTTTTTGTTTCTTTGGAAGATGACTTAATGCGAATTTTTGGTGGCGAGCAGATTTCAAGATTAATGACTTTTTTTAACTTTCCCGAAGATCAACCACTTTCGCATCCGATGGTTTCGCGGGCGATTGAGCAGGCTCAGATTAAGGTGGAGGGTTTTAACTTTGATATTCGAAAACACTTGGTGGAGTTTGATGATGTTTTAAATAAACAAAGAGAAATCATTTATGGACGAAGACGAAAGATTCTTTTTATAAAAGAAAGCGAAAAGTTAAAACAGTTAGTTTTTCAAATTTTTCTTGAGGAAATTAATCGCTTGGTGAATAATTTTTTTACTGTAAATGAAGTTTTAAATGAGGATAATTTAAAAAAATTAGTCGATGAGATTAATTTTATCTTTCCAGTTTCTTATAACGAAATAAAAGATTTGGTTGAGGTAAAAGAAGTTAAGAAATTGGTAGATTTTATTTTCCAAAAGATTAAAGAAGCTTATTTAAAAAATGAAAAAAAATTAGGTCCTCTTTGGCAAGAAATTACTAAATCACTATTGTTAAATACGATTGATTATTACTGGACAAAACATTTAACAGCAATTGAAGATTTGCGGGAGGGAATCAATCTTTATGGCTATGCGCAAATTGATCCTTTGGTTGCTTATAAAAATAAGGCGTATATGATGTTTGAAAGACTTTTGGCA
>JAPYWZ010000031.1 GCA_028276105.1 Microgenomates group bacterium
ACCGGCAGTTTTGGAAATTATATGACAGTTGAGATAATAAACGACGGCCCGGTAACGATTATTTTGAATAGTAAGGATTTTTAAAAAATTAATGACGGATTTATCATTTTATTTTAATCAAAAATATTTTATCCCATCAACCCGCCTAAAACATTGGGATTATTCATCGGTTGGCTTTTATTTTGTTACCATTTACACCTATCAAAAACGTTGCTATTTTGGGGAAATAATTAAGGGGGAAATGAAATTATCATAAATTGGAAAAATAGCAAAAAAATATTGGCTTGAAATTCCTAAACATTTTAAAAATACCAGATTAGATGAATTTATTATTATGCCAAACCATATTCATGGAATAATTGCGATTGAATATAAAATCAATAATAATGTAGATACACGCCATGGCGTGTATCTACAAAAAAATAAAAATAATTTTAACCGATTTTCAAAAATGGTAAAAAATTCTATTTTCTCAATTATTAATCAATTTAAATCTTCGGTAAAACGATATGCTAATAAAAACTAAATTCCCTTTCACTGGCAATCCCATTTCTACGATCATATCATCCACAATGAAAAATCATTAGATGAAATTCGTCAATATATAAAAACAAATCCTTTAAAATGGAAAGAAGATGAAGAAAACCCAAAAATACTTCTTGACAATTAAAATATATACTAGTATACTAGTATAATATTAAACTGCTATGGAAAGAAAATACTTGATCGAATTAGTTAAAGTTCTTTTAAAAATCAAAAATCAAAAAGAAATGATTGATTTTTTACAAGGAATTTTAACACCAAAAGAATTGGAAGAAATTCCCAAAAGACTGGCAATTGTCAAGATGTTAAAAAAAGGTATTCCTCAAAAACAAATTGCTGAAAAATTAAAAGTTGGCATCGCCACCGTCACTCGTGGTTCTAATGAAATAAAAAAAGGCCGATTTAAAAATATATGATAACAAAAACAATTATTATTCTATTAAATTGGTGGTGGAAAAAAGTTTATCCGCGATGCGGGTGGCGTTTTTAATGGATTCAATTTTTAAATAATTTATGCCGCCCGCAAAGGCGGCGTTTTTTTATTCTTAAAATTATTAATTAATCTAAATTAAATTATATGAAAAATACAAAAATAATTTTAACCGAAAAAGAAATTCCAGAATATTATTTAAACATTTCTTATTATCTTAAAAAATATTTAGGTAAACTTCCTGACCCGCCATTGAATCCGACCACAAAACAACCGGTTAATCCTTCTGATCTATCAGTTATATTCCCAATGGAATTAATCAAGCAGGAAGTTTCGCTTGAAGAAAAAATTACTATTCCTGAAGAAGTGCGACACTTTTATAAACTTTACCGACCGACTCCGCTTATAAGAGCGTACCAATTAGAAAAATTTCTGAATACCCCGGCTCATATTTATTATAAATACGAAGGCGTATCACCAACTGGGTCTCACAAATTAAATACCGCAATTGCTCAAGCTTATTACAATAAAAAAGAAGGAATAAAAACTCTTACTACTGAAACCGGCGCTGGTCAATGGGGTTCGGCTCTTGCTTTAGCTGCTAATTTGTTTGGACTTAAATTAATTGTCTTTATGGTTAAAGTTTCTTTTGAACAAAAACCATTTAGAAAAATAGTAATGCAAATTTACGGTGCTGAAGTATTTCCCAGTCCATCTGATAAAACTGAATTTGGTAAAAAAATTTTGAAAATGAATAAAAATCATTCGGGTTCACTAGGGATTGCGATTAGTGAAGCTTTAGAAACAGTTGTTAAAAACAAAAATTTTAAATATTCATTAGGCAGTGTCTTAAATCATGTCTTACTTCATCAAACAATAATCGGATTAGAAGCAAAAAAACAAATGGAAAAAGCTGGCGAATATCCTGATGTTGTTATTGGCTGTGTTGGGGGTGGTAGCAATTTTGCTGGAATTGCTTTTCCTTTTATAGTTGATAAATTAAAAGGGAAAAATGTTCGATTTATTGCGGTTGAACCAGAATCTTGCCCATCTCTAACGAAAGGAAAATATAAATATGATTTTGGTGACACAGCACAGATGACCCCTCTTTTAAAAATGTATACTTTAGGCAGTGATTTTGTTCCCTTACCAATTCATGCTGGTGGATTACGTTATCATGGTATGGCACCATTAATTTCATTTTTATATTATGAAAAACTAATAGAAGCAGTCGCCTATGACCAAAAAACTATTTTTCAAGCTGGTATTGATTTCGCTAAAACCGAAGGAATAATTCCAGCGCCTGAATCTTGTCATGCGATAAAATCAGCAATCGATGAAGCAATTAAGGCTAAAAAAGAAGGAAGAAAAAAAGTTATCCTTTTTAATCTTTCTGGTCATGGATTACTTGATCTAAACGGTTATAATAAGTTTTTACACAATTAATCACAAATTTAGTTATAATTAAAAAATATGCTAGATAAAAAAACAATAAAACGTGTCTTATCAGGCATTCGAGCAACAGGTAGATTACATTTGGGTAACTATTTAGGCGCTATCAAAGGGATGATTGAACTACAAAATAATCCCGATTACGAAACATTTTATATGGTTGCCGATGCTCATACGATTACTACCCCGTTTTCGGTTGACGAACTTCGCCAAAATAGAAAAGAAATCATTATCGACTATTTAGCCGCTGGTCTTGACCCAAAAAAATCAACTCTTTTTATTCAATCTCAGGTGAGTGAACATTTTGAACTTTCATTTTATTTTTCATCGGTGACAACGATTGCTCGAATGATGCATCTTCCCACCTACAAAGAAAAAGTCAAACAATACCCAAAACACAACACGATGGCTCTTTTAAACTATCCAATTTTAATGGCGGCAGATATTCTTTTGTATAAAGCTGATCTTGTGCCGGTTGGCATTGACCAAGAACCACATTTGGAAGTCGCTCGCGAAATTGCTCGAAAAATGAATCAGATTTACAAAACTTCTTTTCCCCAACCTCAAAGATTTGCTACCAAAGGTGAGTATATCCCTTCTTTAACTGGTGAAGGAAAAATGAGTAAATCGATTGAAGGAAGCTACATAAATTTAACTGATTCTTTGGATAAAATAAGAAAAAAGATCCGCAAAGTGCCAACGGCCACTATTGCCGGGGGGCCAATTACCGGTGGGATAAAAACTCTTTTTATTCTTTCAGAAATTTTTTTACCAAAAAAGACTTATGAAGAATTTAAAGAAAAATACCATAGTCAAACTTTAAAATTTGTTGAGTTAAAAGATACTTTGGCCGAGGCAATTTACCAAGAACTTAAACCTTTCCAAGAAAAAAGAAAACAAATTGCTTCCAACTTAACATATGTCGAAAAAATAATAAAAGAAGGCGCTCAAAAAGCAAAAACGGTGGCCCAAGAAACTTTAAAAGAAGTAAAAGAAAAAATGGGACTAAGTTAATCTTTTGCCCGATAATAGCTTCCTTTTGTCTTTCCAACTTTTATTATCAAACCTTTTTCAGCTAGTTTTTTTAAATCATATCTTAAAGTTCTTTCTGGGACTTTTAAAAATCTTCGCCGTATTTGATCAAAAGAAACTAAACGATGATCTTTAATAATAAGATAAATTTCTTCTTGGCGTGGTGGTAAAAAAAATGTTTTTTTATTTTCATTTTCAATGGTTATTTTTAACTCTTCAACTGATTTAAGAAACATTTTTAACATAAAGATCAAATACTCATTGGTATTTTTTAAGCCAACATCAAGATAGTAATAATAACTTTCTCTTTCTTTTTCCAATTCCTTTTCAAAAGGGACAAAAAAATAATCACTTCCTTTTTTTGATAAAATAATCACCAAAATCAAAAGCCTTCCCACCCGCCCATTACCATCTAAAAACGGATGAATTTTTTCAAAAATTAAATGACTAATAAAAGCATTAATAAATGGATTCTGCTCTTCTTCATTTATGTAATGAATTAATCTATCAATATAATCTTTGATTTTTGTTGGTGGTGGTGAAAGATAAATAACTTCACCACTTTGATTAAAAATTGCTCCCATTTCTTTTCGAAAATTTTTCGTGAATCCAATTTTTCCTGTCATTATTAATGAATGAAGATCAAAGATAAAATTTTTATCAATTAAAAAATCTTTTTTAACTTTTTTTTGAATATATTCTATCGCCTTAACAATATTAAATACTTCATCTTTTGTTTTTGTTTTTCCTTTTGTTTTTAAATCATCCAAATCTAAAGGATTACCTTCAATTTTGGCCGAAAAAAGTGAGCTTTGCAAAATATTCATCCGAATAATTTTTTTGATTAGTTTAGGATTTAATTTCAATGAAGATAAAAAATATAAATTGGCTTCAATTTTGCTAATTAACTCTAATATTTCATTGTTTATAACATATTGAGGAGGAATTTTCATATCACAATTTTACCAGATTTTGCCAAAAATTGCCGAATCTTGCCGAATTTTTTAAAAATAAAGGTAATTTCTTTAGAGACGTGATTAATCTTGTATTTATAATTCTTATAATTGAGTTTGTAACTTTATGTCATTCCTTGCCTTCGATTCGGAGTGCGGGTTTAATTAGAAATCTTTATGTCATTCCTGGCTTTGACCAGGAATCTATATAATTTTAACCTTTTTTATATATTAAGTTTAAGGTATTACTATATAGATTCCTGCTTTCGCAGGAATAACAATAATATTGTCCAAAATTATATAGATTCCCGCTTTTGCGGGAATGACAAAATTGTTAAATGTCATTTGTGATTTAATAATAACTCTATATAATTGTTGCTCTTTACTATCCGATTTGGAAGTCAATATAATTTTTAATAAATGATAACCTAAAAAATGCTATAATTAATATCACAAATCGCCAGCATAGCTCAGCGGTAGAGCGTCCGTTTCATAAGCGGGTGGTCGCAGGTTCGAATCCTGCTGCTGGCACTTAGAAGATTAATAATAAAAAGAATTTTTATATTGCTTCTAAAATTTGCTCAATATTATCAGGCCAATATTTTTTGTATTCATTGATAACAAGAGCTTTATCTTTTGGTTTGCAAAATAAAACCACTTTAATATTAAATCCATCATAGAAAAAAATTTTATTCTCAAAAATCTTTTTAAAATCATCTATTTTTCTATAAGCTTCGGTGTGTTCTGTGCCTTTGGGGTCAATAAACACAATATAGTAGTTTTTATTATTCTTTTCCTTCATCCAAAATATAAAATCTGGTTTAAAGCGTTCTATTTTTTCAGTTTTAGGATTGTACCATGGGATATAAACATTATCAGTTGTTTCATCTAATTTTGAAAAAAACCACCAGTCAAATTTCTTATTAAATAAATTATCTTCTTTTGCTAAATATTCATCTAATTCTTTGATAAAGTTTACTTCACTTTCTTCATTAATGATATGATTTAAGTAATCAATTTTATCTTTCATCTCAGAAATAATAACTGGATAGTAGTAGTGAGTAGGAATGTATTTTATTTTTATGCCATTGAATTTTTGAGAAAATAAATCATTATCTTTTATCCCTTCAGCAAAAAGTTCCATTTGTAATTTTTTAATTCTTTCTTCTTTATTACTAATTGATTTTACTGCTTTTAGAGCTTCTATAAAATCTTTAAATATCTTCTTTGATGGATTAAATTTTATTCTTTCAAAATGAACAATAAATTTTCCCTTTTCTACTTTTTCGAAATGATCAAATTTTTCTGGCCTTAAAGCAAAATGATTGATAATTTTAGATAAAATTAACTCTGGCTTATTAGAAGCAATTAAATTTTCGTCAAATTTATAATATTCAGTTTCTTTATTAAAACTTTCTTTTATCTTTTTTAAAACTTGAGGGGTAGTCTCATAATTCATCAAAATAATTCGATCATCGGCTAAATAGTGATAGTAATCTTTAGTTAAATTAAAATCTTCTTCGTTTATATGGTATCGGGTAATTTCTTTTTCTTCGGCTAAAATATAATCGGCTGATTTATAAACTGGCACAAAAAGCAGTACTTTTTCCGTCTTTTTGTTAATCTCAAAATAACTTCCAACAACAACCTCGTCTTCTTTTATTTCTTTAAAGGTGTTTATTGTTTCTTGCAAAGCAGAAGCATTGGTACCAAATATAAATAAAGTTTCAAGCGGTAAAAATAAATCTTTAATTTTTTGATAAATTTCTTGGGAAACTTTATTAACCGTTAAAAGCTTTTGGATTCTTTTTCTTTCATTTTTTATCGGCTCAATCCTAATTCCTCTTCCCACCGATTGCAAAACGAATTTTTTCGCCTCACGATTACCGATATTGATGTAAAGAATGATGTTTGGTCTATTTGAATCCCATCCTTCATAAAAAGTCCTCGAACCCATTAAAATATTTATCTGTGAATCATCACGATTTATTTTTTTAAAAACGCTTTCATTATCAAAACTTTCAATAACCTCATATCCTAAAAACTCCTCTTTAAGCCATTTTGATATATCACCAATTTTTATTAGAGCAAAAGGACGATCTGATAATCGAAGTTTAAAAACCATTTCCTGCTTGTTACCAGGAATAATTAAAACCTCAATGTTACTTGGACTTTCTGAATTAAAAACATCATTTAAAACATCTTTATAAGAAATCAGTTCAAATAATTTTTCATCAATTTTTATCTCGCTATCGTCTGGAATCATTGTTTTTACTTCATAAAGTAGCATTTTTATTAACTCCTTTTTTGCTTGATCAAAAATCTCTTGATTAACTTCACCTTTGGCAATTTTTTCCAACTCCTTAAAAAACAATTTTAAATCCGCATCTTCAACATTAACAGAATTGACCAAAGTCAAAAGTAAAGGATAGTGATATAAGTGTTTATCTATCTTTTTAATTTTTTGGGCAAATTTTTTAATGTAGCTTAAAAGAATCAAAGATTTTAAAACAATCTTTTGTTTTTCCAGCGCCGTAAAATCGTCTTTTTCTTTAAAAGCTTTTATTTCTTCTTGCGAAAGATAAATTTGTTTGCCATAACCATCTTCAACAAATTCTTTAAGATTATAGTTAAATCCGGTTGTTAAAAAATCTCGCGAATCAACAAAAGTTGCGGAAAAATTAAACAAAAAACCATTTCTTGAAAAGATGGAAAAAATAGTCCTTCTTATCGAATCTTCACTATTTCCCTTATGAGCCTCATCAAGCAAAACATACCACCGACCAAAATTTTCAAAATTTTTAAAGTCGATTTTCTTTTCTTTTTGCTCCGTCCAAATATTATCAGAACGATAATAAAAAACATTAATTTCTCTTTCTTTGAAAATCGCTATACTTTCTC
>JAPYWZ010000033.1 GCA_028276105.1 Microgenomates group bacterium
CTTGAGGCAAAAAGAAATTTTGCTTCAAATTTTTTTGAGAGTTTTAAAAGTTCCAAAGTGCCCAAACTATTAACAAGCATCGTTTCAAGACTAAGATTATGATAACTAAGGGGGCTTTTCTCATTGGGAGAAGCCGGTGAAGCCAGATGAAAAATAGCATCTATTTTTGGGATGTTTTTTAAAGGAAAAGTGACATCGGCTTTGAGAAATAAAAAGTTTTTTTTGTCAAAAAAAGCTTTAATATTTTCAATATCGCCGGTTAAAAGATTATCAACAACAATGACAAAATGGTTTTCTTCTAAAAGTTTTTTGGTAAGATGGGACCCGATAAAACCAGCACCTCCTGTGATTAAAATTTTCATAAAAAGTTAGCGGCCAACTGAGAAATATTTAAAGCCCAAATTTTTTAAAAGTAAAGGATCATAAATGTTTCTTCCATCAAAGATAACCGGTTTTTTTAGGATTTTTTTTAATTTTTTAAGATCGATTTGTTTAAACTCATTCCACTCAGTAAGAATTATTAGTTGATCAGCGTTTTTTGCCGCCTCATAAGGATTTTTTGCATACTCAATTTTTTCGCCAAAAATTTTTCTAATATTTCCCATTGCTTCTGGATCAAAAACTTTGATTTTAAACCCATGCTTTAAAAGATTTTCGATGATAAAAATTGAGGGAGCAAAACGAATATCATCGGTATTGGGTTTAAAAGAAAGACCAAGGATAGCCGTATTTTTTCCTTGTTTGTTTTTCAAAATTTTTTGTAAGAAGTTCTCTTTGGCTTGGTAATTGACTTTATCAACTGCTTTCAAAAGAGAAGTATCAATATTTAATTTTTTGCCGGTATCAATCAAAGCCAAAACATCTTTGGGTAGACAAGATCCACCATACCCAACACCGGGATTCATAAAAATTCGACCAATTCTTTTATCAAGGCCAACGGCATCTAAGACTTTTTCTACATCGGCGCCTGTTTTTTCACAGTAAAAAGCAATAAGATTTGAAAAAGAGATTTTGGTGGCCAAAATGGCATTGGCGGCATATTTTATCAGTTCTGCCGAAGCAAGATCGGTGACGATTTTTTTAGAAGAAAAAGGCTGATGAAGTTTAAGTAAAATTTCAATCGCTTTTTTTGATGAAGAACCAATAACAATTCGGTCGGCGTTTAAAGTATCGGCAATGGCACTTCCTTCTCTTAAAAACTCAGGGCAGGAGGCAACGGCAAATTGAGCTTTTTTGGGGGCATATTTTTTAATAATCTCTTCCACTTTTTTATTGGTACCAACGGGAACCGTACTTTTGCAAGAAACAACGGTAAAGTGACTGCTTAAGTTTTTGGCGATATTTTTTGCTACTTCAAAAACAGAAGAAAGATCCGCTTCGCCATTGTTTTTGGGTGGTGTCCCAACGGTGATAAAGACAATTTCTGATTTAGGGATGGCTTCTTGATAGTCTAAAGTAAAATGAAGACGACCAGCTTTTAAATTTTTTTCTAAAAGTTCTTTAAGACCAGGCTCGAAAATTATTGGATCTCCATTTTTTAAGCGATTGATTTTTTCTTTATTTCTGCCAATCACATAAACTTCATTACCAAAATCAGCAAAAACGCAAGCCGAAACCAAACCAACATAACCGTGACCAACAACAGTAAGCGTCATAAGAGTAAAGTATAAAATATAAGCCGTTTAAGTTCAAGATGATTAATATTAAAAATTATGATGCGAATCTAGTAAAAAAGATGTAAAAAAAGTGTAAAGATTTTGTGTAAAAAGTTGTGTAAAAATTGTTAATATATCAAATATCAAAAAGCAAAAATCAAAATGACAAATCAAAATTAAAAAAATATTTACTTTGCTTACTATTCATTTTTGCTTGCATTTTGATATATGCTTTTTGATATATTTATATATACTCTCTTAGATTATTTTCATTAATAATAAATGTTTTTCCTTGCCCGTTAACAATTTTATATGCAACTTTTCTTACAATTTCCTCTATTTTTCTTTCAACACTTCTTATTCCTGGATCAAAACCCAAAGGCCTTATTAATTTAGGCCAAACATTTTCTTCAATTTGTAAGTTTTCCGCTGTTAGTCCGGCTTCTTTAAGATAACGGGGAAGAACAAAGTTTTTCGCAATGGCAATTTTTTCCTCATCAGTATATGATGGCATTTGAATAATTTCTAATCGGTCCAAAACCGCCGTTGAGATATTATTGGTATTATTGGCCGTGGCCACAAATAAAACTTGAGAAAGATCAATTGGATAGTCAATAAAATAATCAACAAAACTATTATTTTGACCCGGATCTAAAAGCTCAATTAAAACTCCCATAATCGCCGAACGTGCTTCTTCTGTCACCCGATCCAATTCATCAAGTAAGATTACCGGATTAAGACTGTTTGCTCGTCTTAAAGCTTTAACAATCATTCCTGGTTCGGCTTCAGGCGAGGTTTTTGCTTGACCACGAAGATCCAAAGCCGATGATAACCCCCCAAAAGGAATCCGGACAAATTTTTTTCCCAAAGCTTCGGCAATTGATAAAGCAAATGTTGTTTTTCCGGTACCAGCAAGACCAACAAAAAAAAGAATTGGCGCATGATAACTTATTTTTTCATTTTGTTGCTTTTGTTTTTGCAAAATTAGAATTGAGATATACTCTAAGATTCTTTCCTTAATTTTTGGTAAGCCGTAATGATTTTTATCTAAGATTTCTTTGGCTCTTTTGATGTCTAAAATATCCTCAGTTTTTTTAAACCAAGGAAGATGAGTGATCCAATCAATATATTTGGCGGTAATATCAAGTTGAGAAAGACTGCCGCCATATTTTAAAGTGAGGTTAATTCTTTCAATTTGTTCAAGCGCCTTTTCTTTTAAATTAGCAGGTAACTCACTACTTTGCAAAATAGATTTTAATTTTTCTATTTCTGACAAGCTTTTTTGATTGTCCATATGATTAGCAGACTAAATATCCTCTTGACAAAATGGGATTTTTTTTCTATATTTATAATATAATAAAAAAGTCTTCTAAAATTAATGTTACAAATTTTTTTAAAAAAAGTCTATGATAAAAAACGATGGTAAAAATATAAAACCCCTTTTTGATTATGTTTTAGTTAAACCTTTAACCCAAGAAGAAGTTTTACCATCAGGAATTGTTATTCCTGATACGGCTAAAGAAAAACCACAAGTGGGAGAAGTGATGGCCGTTGGTCCAGGAGGATTGAGTGATGAGGGAAAGACAATTCCCATGATGGTTAAAAAAGGGCAAAAAGTGATTTATAAAAAATGGGGCGGTAATGAAATAAAGGTTGGGAGTGAAGAGTGGCTTTTGATTGAACAAAAAGATATTATGGCGGTTTTAGAGTAAATGATTTTTTGAAATTTGTTGTTATAAATTTTTCTTAATTTGACCTATGGCAAAACAACTAAAATTTTCTGAAGAAGCCAGACAAAAACTGGCTGCTGGTGTTAACATTTTAGCCAAAGCCGTCGTTACCACTTTAGGTCCACGAGGACGCAATGTGGCTTTGGATAGAAAATGGGGAGCGCCTAATGTCGTTCATGACGGTGTCTCTGTGGCTAAAGAAATAGAACTACCTGATCCATTTGAAAATATGGGAGCCCAATTGGTAAAAGAAGCTGCTTCCAAAACCAATGATGTGGCTGGTGATGGAACAACCACTTCCACTTTACTTACCCAAACAATGGTTAATTTGGGATTAAAAAATGTGACGGCTGGGGCTAACCCAATGATTTTAAAAAGAGGGATTGATGAAGCAGTCAAGGCCGTGGTTGAACAAATTAAAAATATGGCCAAAAAAATTGATATTAAAAAAGAAGAAGAAATTGTCCAGGTAGCGACCATTTCTGCTGGTGAGGCGGAAATTGGTAAAAAAATTGCCGAGGCGATTATGAAAGTGGGTAAAGATGGGGTGGTGACGGTTGAGGAGGGAAAAGGATTGCAGATGGAAATTGAGTATAAAGAGGGAATGGAGTTTGATCGGGGCTATGCCTCTCCTTATTTTGTCACCGATGCGGAAAAAATGGTGGCTGAAGTTGAGGATCCATATATTTTAATCACTGATAAAAAAATCTCAGCCATTTCTGATCTTTTGCCATTTTTGGAGAAATTTGTTAAAGTCTCCAAGAATTTGGTGATTATTGCTGATGAGGTTGAAGGTGAAGCTTTGGCGACTTTAGTGGTTAACAAATTAAGAGGTGTTTTTAATGCCTTGGTTGTCAAAGCCCCTGGTTTTGGTGACCGAAGAAAAGAAATGCTTGAAGATATCGCCATTTTAACTGGAGGAACGGTGATCTCTGAAGAATTGGGGAAAAAGCTTGAAAATGTTGAGGTAGAAGACTGTGGTCGAGCCGATAAAGTCTGGGCTGATAAAGAAAACTGTCGAATCATTGGTGGTAAGGGAGATGAAGAAAAAATAAAAGCCAGAATCGCTCAGATTAAAAGACAAATTGAGGAAACAACCTCAGAATTTGATAAAGAAAAATTACAAGAAAGACTGGCAAAATTAGCAGGAGGGGTGGCGGTGATTAACGTTGGGGCGGCAACCGAAGTTGAGATGAAGGAGAAAAAAGAAAGAGTCACCGATGCGGTTTCGGCCACCAAAGCCGCTTTAGAGGAAGGAATTGTCGCCGGTGGTGGAGTGGCTCTTCTTCAAGCAAGAAAAGTTCTTTTGGATTTGAAGAAAAAAATGGAGCTTGATGAAGAAAAAACCGGTGTTGATATTGTTTACAAAGCTTTGGCCGAACCAATTAGAATGATTGCCAAAAATGCCGGCGTGGATAGTGGTTGGGTACTTAAAAAAGTAGAAGAGGCAAAAGATCCAGACTACGGATTTAACGCTTTGACATTGGAGTTTGGATCGATGTTTAAACAAGGAATTGTTGATCCGGCTAAAGTGGTAAGAAGTGCTTTGGAAAATGCTTCTTCAGTGGCAACAATGATTTTGACTACTGAGGCTTTGGTTACCGATATTCCCGAGAAAAAAGAAAGTCAAGCGGCAGCACCATCGATGCCTGAAGAGTATTAATAACTTTTTTTAAGAAGGTTAAAAAATTTGAAAGTTAACCCCGCCTCAAACGGCGGGGTTTTTATAATTTTTATTCCTTTTTGGCAATCACAAGTTTCCTTAGTCTTCCTTCGCCAGTAGAATAAGAAGTAAGATTTGGGTATTTTTTGGCCACTAACTGGTGAATGATTTTTCTTTCATAAGAAGAAAGATTATTAACGGTTTGTTCTTGCCCAGTTTCTTCGACTTTTTTTACTAAACTTTCAACCAAATTTTCCAACTTTTCTTTTTGTTTTTGGCGAAAATCATTGACATTAACTAAAACTTCAATTGATTGGCCAAAGGTTTTATATAAAATTACTTCTAAGATTTTTTGTAAAGAACGAATCGTTTCACCAAAACGACCGATAATCGTTGAGGCTTCTTTGGTTTTAATATTAACATGAAAAACACCGTTTTCTTCGGTAACTTCTAAAGTAAAATCATTAATCATTTTTTTGATAAGTTCTTCGGTTTCTTTTTTTATAACTTCAATTTTTTCCATAAGAATTTTTATTTAACTTTTGATAGTAAATTATACTCAAAAGGGTAAAAAAATTCCAATACAAAGATAAACCAACCGGAAGCGTATATGAAAACCAACCAATCATTAAGGGAAAAATCAGTTTTATTTGAATATTTAATGCTTCTTGGAATTCTTCTGTTTCGCTTTTTTCTTTTTTTTGTTCAATTTTTTTATCAGTTTCTTTTAATGGTGGTTGGGTAAGATTAGTTTGCCAATATTGCAAAAAAGCGGTGATAAGGGGAATTAAGTAATAATACCAGATTTTAACTTGGCTTGGGCTTTTGGCCAAATCAAAACCAAAAAACCAAGAATCAATGGTGGTAATTTTTAAAAAAGAAAAATAAACGACTTTATTAATTTCATCAACGACTTTTTTTCCATGATTAATCAAAAAAAAAGATAAACTTTTGTACAAAGCAATGAAAATAGGAAATTGGATTAGAATAAAAAGACAGCCCATTGAAGGATTGATTTTATGTTGTTGAAAGAGTTCCCATTGTTTTTTTTGTAAAGTTTTTGGGTCATTTTTGTGTTTTTTTGAAAGTTTATCTAAGTGAGGCTTTAATTCCTGCATTTTTTTAGCGGTTTCCATTTGTGATTTGAAAAAAGGATGAAAAAAAAGACGAAGAATGATTGTTAGGCCAATAATTGCAAAACCAAAAGCACCAGGAATTTTTAAGAAAGAAAAGCCTTTATACAAAAAAACCAAAAGGTTAAGGATTGGGATAACAAAAAAAGTATTAAAAAAATTATTTTCAATCATAAGAATTTAAACTGCTAGTCTTTTTCTTCCTTTTAATCTTCTTCTTTTTAAAACCTTTCTTCCACTTTTTGTTGCCATTCGTTTTAAAAAGCCATGTTTTCTTTGTCTTTTTTTCTTTTTTGGTTGCCAGGTGCGTTTCATAATAATGATATTAACTTATTATGTTAATTAATTTGTATAATTTGCGTCATTCGCATAAAAATTCGCATCATTCGTATTATTTTATATTAACTTTTAATATCGTTTCTTCTTCGCCAAAAAATTTTTTCCAAATTACTTCCGTAACAAACGGAGCAAAAGGATGCAACATCGTTAAATTATCTAAATAAACTTTCTTTAATTCTTCAAGAACTTTAATATTATCATTTCTTATCTCTTCTTTCAACTGTTCAAGGTAAATATCAGCCAATCGATGCCATAAAAATTTATGAATTAAACTTAAAGCTAAAGAAAATTTATAATTTTTCATTAATTTTTGATACTGCTTTTTTTCTTTTTCAAATTCATCTTTTAATTTTTTTAAAATTTTATTAGTTTGCGGTTGATTTTTGTTTTTAATATTTGATTTCGTCGCTTTAGAATTTAGGTAGATAAAACGGCCGATATTCCAAACTTTATTAACAAAATTTCTCATCCCAATAATTTTTTCCTCAGAAAGCGATTGATCTGATCCTTC
>JAPYWZ010000034.1 GCA_028276105.1 Microgenomates group bacterium
TATCTCAATCGGTGAAGATTCAATTATTGGTGAAGGAGTGGTTTTGGATGGACGGGATAAATTAATTATTGGCAATCACGTTGATATTGCCTCAGAAGTGATGATTTATAATAGTGAACATGATATTAATGATCCTTATTTTTTAGCCAAAAATGCTCCCGTTTTGATCGAAGACTATGTTTTTATCGGTCCAAGAGCAATAATTCTTCCTGGAGTAAAAATCGGCAAAGGGGCGGTGGTGGCTGCCGGGGCGGTGGTGACAAAAGATGTTGCGCCATTTTCAGTTGTTGGTGGCGTACCGGCAAAAATCATTGCTGAGCGAAAAATAAAAAACCTTTCTTATAAACTAGGAAGAGCAAGATGGTTTAGATGAAGAAAGAGATTTATAGAGATTTATAGAGATTTATAGAGATTGATAGAGATTGGAAAGAGGGGGTGATTAAGGGAAAAATTTAGTTTATTTTATTCAGCCGTTCCTACCAAATAAACTGCTTGCCAAGGGCGATAGGAGGAGAAAAAGTCTTTTTCAAAAAGAATTTCCCCATTTTTTACTACTTTATAATGAAAATTAGCTTTAGCCCCCCATGATGGAAAATCAATTTGTTTGATAACTCCTTTTTTTAAAGTGGGATCATCTTGATATTTTGGGGGAAAAGGGGGGACAATATCCCAGATTTTTGGTTTTTCAATCTCTATCTTTCGGCCATCTTTTTGGCCAAAAAGATAAAAAAACAAAAGATTGTTTTCTTTGTCAATTTTTGTTTGAATAAGAATATGGGCTTTAGTATCGTTTTTGATTTTTAAGTCAACAAAAGGAGCAAAAACAGTCGCATCAAAACCTGGGGGAGAGTCGTTTTCATAGTAAGAAACCCGATAGGCATGGGGGTGGCGTTCTAAAATAGGAAGGCCGGCATTTAAAGCGGCGCGAAAAAGAGTGGTTGAGACTTGACAAACACCACCGCCATCGCCAAGAATAGTCTTTCCATCTTTTATAATATAAGCCGGTTGATAGCCAGACAAAAAAGAGATATCACCAACCGTTTCATTGAAAGAAAGAACTTTGCCAGGCGGAATTAATATGCCATTAAATTTGGAAGCGGCTAAGATAATGTTGTGAATTCGAGAAGAGATTGAACCGGTAAAATCAGATTTACCAACACCGATTTCTTCTTTAATGCCAAATTTATTAATATAAGAAAGCTTAATCTCCGGTTCAATTTTTTCAAGAGGAAGGTAAATAAAAAAATCTTTTTTTTGGTCTTTGGTCATTTTCTGAATAGTTTGATTAAGAGAAAACATAAACTTTTCTTCATTAATTTTTTGTCCCCATTCTTCTTTAGCAAAAGCAACTACTTTACCGTTTTCAAATTTAAATAAAGCGTTTTTGGCTGGTTTTTCGTATCTTTCTTTGGCAATTTTTAAAAAGTCAGAAATTGGTTGATAATCAAAAGATGGTTGAAACTCAATCTCAAACCGTTTTAAATTAAAAATGGCGGTTATTTTTTGAAAAATTTTTGAAGGAAGATTCCTCGTTCTTCCTATTAAAAAAGTCTGCTGCCAGATTTCTTGACTATCAAAATGAAGATTAAGTAATAAACCTGAAAAAGTGGCAATATTTTCATTTTGATAAAAGACGGTAAGAGTTTTTTCTTTTAATTTTTTATTTTTTTCTTCAAAAAAGTTAATGACTTCTTTTTCTTTTTTTTCACTAAAGTTTATTTGATTGATAAAGATATTAGGATAGAGCTTTTTTTCAATATTAATTTCTTTTTCTTTGTTAAGAAAAAAGACTACTTTCTCAGAAAAAAATAAAAACAAAATTAAACTAATGATAAGAAGTATCTTTTTTGCTATCATATTATTTAATTGGCCCTATGGATGATAATAAAGAAAAAGACAAAAAAAATCAACTGTTTGAGACGGTTGTTGAGGAAAATCAAACTGATTCTTCTTCAAAGACCGATGAAAGTTTAGTCCCAGAAGAGGTTCCTCCTGAGGTAACTTCTCCCCAAGAGCCGATAATTGAAGGGGAAGGTACATCGCAAGAGCCACCACCAGTTTTTGTAGAAAATAGAAATCAATATCTTTTTTTAGGAATAGGCGTAGCTGTTTTTTTACTCTTTTTTTTAATTATTTTCAAATTTATTTTTTTAGCAAAAAAAACACCAAAACCCGTTTCTTTAACTTATTGGGGTTTATGGGAGGAAAAAGAAGTTTTTGAACCCCTAATTTCTTCTTATCAAAAAAAGAATCCCCATGTAAAAATTATTTATCAAAAAATGTCGCCAGAAAATTATCGGGAAAAGCTTTTGGTCCGAACTCAAAATGGCCAAGGACCGGATATTTTTCGTTTTCACAACACTTGGATACCAGAAATTAAACAGATTCTTTCGCCGATACCTTCATCGGTAATGAGTAATGAGGAGTTTGAAAAAACATTTTATAAAATTCATCAGAAAGACTTAAAAGTTGGTAATAACTATTATGGTCTGCCTTTGGAAATTGATGGTTTAGTTCTTATCTCCAATATTGATTTGTTAAAAAAAGCCGGGATTGAGGGACCACCAACTTCGTGGGACGAGTTAAATGAAATGGTGCCCAAGCTTACGGTAAAAGATCCATCAGGAAAGATATTAACTTCGGGAATTGCTTTGGGTTTGGCTTCAAATGTCGAGCATTTTTCTGACATTTTTGCTTTAATGCTTTACCAAAATGGGGGTGATATTAAAAAACTAGATAGTGAAGAGGCAGCTGGGGCTTTGGAGGCTTATCGCAAGTTTGCGGAGAAAGAAAATATTTTTTGGGATGAAAGCCTACCCAATTCTATTACCGCTTTTATTCAAGAAAAAGTGGCGATGATTTTTGCTCCTTCATGGGAGGTTTTGGTGATTAAAGCTTCAAATCCCGAGATTAATTTAAAAGTTGTGCCCGTTCCTTCTTTACCGGGAGCAAAACCCGTTTCTATTGCCAATTATTGGGTGGAGGGGGTTTCCAAAGCCAGTCGCAATCAACTTGAGGCTTGGAATTTTTTGCGTTTTTTGGTGGAGAAAGAGAACTTAACTAAATTTTATGAATTATCCTCCCATCACAGACTTTTTGGTGAACCCTATTCTCGAGTTGACTTGGCCACCCTTCTTTTGCAAAATGAATATTTGGGGGCAGTTATCAAACAGGCAGATTATTTTGTTTCAGTACCAATGATTAGCCGAACTTTTGATAACGGGTTAAATGATGAGATTGTAAAGTACATTGAAAATGCGATTAATGCCACGGTGGAGGGAGTTTCTTATCAAGAAGCTTTAAAAACTGCTAAACAAGGCGTTGATCAAGTTTTTTCTAAATACCAACTATGATGGCTTTACCCTTTTTAAATAAAAAAACAAAAAGTGAAGAAAAATATTTGGGTTTACTTTTAAAAGAGCAGGATGGGGTTTTAATGATTTTGGCAAAAGAAGAGGGAAGATTAGTTCTTCAAGAAAAGATTAATTTTTCTTATTCCAACGGTTGGGAAAATCTAACTGATGATGTTGATGAAAACTTAAGTCTTTTGACTTTAGGCAAAGAAAAAATTTCAAAGCTTATTATCTTTGTCTACTCTCATTTAGTTGATCAAGCAACCAAACAAATCCAAAAACCTCTACTTTCTTCAATAAAAAAAATGGTTGAGGAATTGGCTTTTTCTCCTTTGGGATACATCGAAGTGGGTGAAGCGGTTGCTTCTTTTTTACAAAAAGAAGAAAATTTTCCTTTAAATTCAATTTTGGTCGAGATTGATAAAACTCAGCTTTCAATCTTTGTCTACAAAAACAATCAAATTGTTTTAAAAAAAGTGGTAAGTCGGACTGATAATTTTATCGATGATCTTTTAACCGTTTTTAAAGAAAAAGGAAAAGAGTTTTTGCCCTCAAAAATTATCCTTTACAACTCCAAAGATTTAGACGAAAAAGCCGAAGCGATTCTTTCTTATCGTTGGCCACCTGAATATTTTCTCCAATTGCCAAAAGTAGCAATAATAAAAGAAGAAGAGGTAATAAAAGCGCTTATTTTTGTTTTTGAAACTCAGTTAAAAGAAGAAGTGAGTCTGCTAAAAGAAAAAGAGGAAAAAAAAGAAGAAAAAATGGGTTTTTTGATCGGAAAAGATATCAAAGAAGTTTCCTTGGTTGAAAAAAAAGAAAGCTTTTTTGAAAAATTCCTTTATTTTCGTTTTAAGCTCCCTTCATTGAAGAATCTATCCTTTTCTTTTCCCAAGATTTCTTTTAAAGTTAGATTACCCTCATTTTTTTTGCCTTTTTTCGTTTTTTTGTTGTTATTGGGAGGATTTTTTGTCAATGAATGGTTTTTTCGAAAGCTCACCTTAACTCTTTATCCAGAGACAAAAAAATTAGACAAAGAAATGGTTCTTTTGGGAAGTTTAAAAAAAGAAGACGGTTTTGATAAGTTAACAATTACTAAAAAAGAACAAGAACTTAATCTTTCTTCTTCTAAAAAAACTACCGGTGAAAAAGAAATCGGCCAAAAAGCCAAAGGGGAGGTGATAATTTTTAATAGTGATTTGGACTCTTCCTATACTTTACCCAAAGAAACAGTTTTAGTTTCTGAAAATGGTTTAAAGTTTTTTTTAGAAGAAGAAGTAAAAGTGGCCTCCGCCTCAGGTGATGCCTCAAATTTAAAACCCGCAACCGCAAAAGGAAAAGTGGTTGCTTTAAGTATTGGTCCTGAGTATAATTTGAGGGAGGGCAATAAGTTTTTGATTGAGGGAAAATCGAAAAATATTATGGCGAAAAACGAAACGCCTTTTTTTGGTGGGACGAGAAATAAAATCAAAACCGTCTCAAAAGATGATTTGGAAGAGTTAAGAAAAAAAATTAAAGAAGAAGCAAAGAAAAATTGGCCAATCTTGGACAAAGATAAAAAAATTATTTTTGATTTAACAGAGGTAGAATTAAAGGAAGAAGAGTTTTCCAAAGAATTGGGAGAAGAAGCGGAAGAAGTAAGTTTAAAAGCCAAGGTTAGTAAGAAATTTTACCTTTATGATGAAAACCAGTTAAAGAATCGAGTAGTTTTATTTTTACAAAAAGAGGTTCCTTCCAATTTTAAAATTAAAAAGGAAACGCTTAAAGCCAGTTTATTAGAAGCAAAAAAAGAAGACAAAGATACTTTAAGTTTGCGTTTTAAAATTGAGGGAAAGGCGGTTTTTGAAGTTTCTATTTTAGCATTAAAAAAAGATCTTATTTTTGTCTCCAAAGAAAAGATGGCTGATATTTTAAAAGATAAATATAAAATTGAACGTTATGATTTTAGATTGAGTCCGGGTTTTTTGATTTTTGAAAAAACTCCTTTATTTGACAAAAATATTGAAGTTAAAATTTCTTATTAAAAATTATTTTTTTAATTTTTTAATTTATGGCGCTTTATTCTTATTATAAAAAGATTAACTCTCCCAAAAGAAAAATCCTTACCTATCTTTCTTATCTTTCTTTAACTTTGGGGAGTTTTCTTTTGTTTTGGGCTTTTTATCCAATTATTTCTTTTGAAATTTATTCCCAAGCTTTTTTAGCCAAAGAGTTTAAAACACCAGTGATTTTGGATGAGATTAATCAGTCAATCAGCAATGGGTTAGTTTTGGGAAAATTTAATATTTTTTCTAATAATTTGTCTGATTTTACTAATGCTAATTTATGGTTCCCCTCAGTTGGAAAAAATAAAGTGGAAAAACAGTTTTTAGTAAAAAAATACTATTTATCGATTCCCAAACTAAATATTAAAGATGCGGAAGTTTTAGTTGGGGGTGAGGATTTATCCAAAAGCTTAATTCATTATTTACCAAAAACAATGCCGGGGGAGGCGGGGAATGTGGTGATTTTTGGTCACTCCACCTTACCCCAACTTTACAAGCCCAATGATTATAAAAGTATTTTTACCTTTTTACCTTCATTACAAAAAGGCGATAAAATTTTTATCAAAGTCGAAGATGTTATTTATCAATATGAAGTTTTTGAGATGTTTGTTGTTTCTCCTTCTGAAATTTCGGTTTTAAATCAAGAGTTTGACGCTTCTTACTTGACTTTAATTACCTGTGTTCCCCCAGGAACCTATTGGAAAAGATTGATAGTTAAAGCCAAATTAACACCGTTTACTTTTGATTAAGATTGAAATAACCTATAGGATATGATAAAATATTTTCATGAAAAAAGAGACAATTTTAGAAGAGGGAGTTTTTAAATATCTTTATCTTTTTCTTTACTTTTTTGTTTTTATTGGTGAAGGGACAAGGTTTATTGTAAAATGGTTTTTTCTCCGTTTATTTTTTTTATTGCGTCGTATTTTTGAGATATTATCAACTACTTTGATAATTTTGAAGAAAGTTTTTTGGCGTTTTTTTCTTTTTATTAAGGCTTTTTTTGATCAAATCCCTTTTAAAATTTATTATTTTTCTTTAGGGATTTTGACCACTTTTTTAATTTTATTTTTTTACCAAAGCTATCTTTTTGTCAAAAGTCTTCCCTCGCCAGTCGCCATTGGTAAAGTTAATTTTCCTTTATCAACCCATTTATACGATCGCCATGGGAAGCTTTTGTATGAGATTTATCGGGAGCAAAATCGAACACCAATTAGATTAAAGGACCTTCCTTCTTATGTTTATCTATCAACGGTGGCGATTGAAGATAAAGATTTTTATAAACATCAAGGAGTTTCTTTTTTGGCAATTTTAAGAGCGATGCGAGAAACTTTTTTAAAACATAATCTTCAGGGTGGATCTACCATCACTCAACAACTGGTAAAA
>JAPYWZ010000035.1 GCA_028276105.1 Microgenomates group bacterium
TGGTTCATCTTTGAGAAACAAAGGGGTACAACCGCTTTTGGATGCGATTGTTGATTATCTGCCATCACCTTTAGATTTGAAAAAAATTGAGGGGATTAATCCCAAAACCAATCAAAAAGAAGAACGGCTGCTTGTTCCTGAAGAAAAATTTACTGCTTTGGCTTTTAAAATTCAACTTGATCCTCATGTTGGTAAATTAACTTATACCAGAATTTATGCTGGCGTTTTAGAGTCAGGTTCTTATGTTTATAATGTCAATCGAGATAAGAAAGAAAGAGTCAGCCGTCTGCTTTTAATGCATGCTAATCAACGGGAGGAGATTGATAAGGCTTATGCGGGAGAAATTGTTGCTTTAGTTGGTCCAAAAGACACAAGAACCGGTGATACTTTATCTTCTGAAGAACATCCCATTCTTTTGGAAAAAATCACTTTTCCAGAACCTGTAATTTCTTTGGCAATTGAACCAAAAACAAAGGCCGATCAAGAAAAGCTTTCTTACAACTTACAAAGACTTGCCGAAGAAGACCCAACATTTAGAGCAAAAATCGATCATGAAACTGGCCAGACAATTATCTCTGGTATGGGCGAGCTTCATCTTGAGGTGATTGTTGATCGAATGAAAAGAGAGATGGGGATGGAGGTTAAAGTGGGAAAACCCCAAGTGGCTTATAAAGAAACAGTCACCAAAGTGGCTGAAGCTGAGGGGAAATACATTCGTCAAACTGGTGGTCATGGGCAGTATGGTCATTGTTTAATAAAAGTTGAACCCTTACCAAGAGGGGAAGGGTTTAAGTTTATTAATAAAATAAAAGGCGGGGTGATTCCGGCAGAGTTTATTCCGGCAGTTGAAAAAGGAGTTTTGGAGGCGATGGAGAAAGGCGTTCTTTTGGGATTTCCTATCACCGATATTGCGGTGACTTTATTTGATGGTTCATACCATGAGGTTGATTCATCCGATATTGCTTTTAAAATCGCTGGATCAATTGCTTTGCAGGAAGCAGTAAAAAAAGCAGGCCTTACTCTTCTTGAACCGATTATGAAGCTTGAAGTAACAGTGCCAGAAGAGTTTATGGGACCGGTGATTGGTGATATTTCTTCAAAAAGAGGTAAAATTTTGGGGACGGAAAAAAAGCACAAAGCTGTCGTTGTAAAAGCCTATGTTCCTTTAGCCGAACTTTCTGGGTATGCGACCACTTTGCGATCTTTAACCGAAGGCCGCTGTTTTTTCTATATGGAGCCTTCCCACTATGAAGAAGTTCCTCAAAACATCATCCAAGCGATGATAAATAGTAAAAGTTAAGATAAACTTAATTCTAATTTTTCTTATTCTTTTTTAGGTTTCTGATTGAGAAAAAAGAGTTTATATTGTTTTAGATAAATTGGATAAATTAGTCAACATTGGCTTAATCAGAAAATCGGATAGATCAGATAGATCAGAAAAAAGTTAAAAATTTGCCTTTTGTCAAAAAAATCTCACGATCGTGATTTGTATTTGACATAAAAGTTAATGATTTTTTTATTTAAATATTTAACGTTTAACGTTATAAGTTTCACGTTCCATCTTACCCTTTGTTAAAGTATTAGATGTTTGGTGGTTGGTGATTTTTGCGGAAGGGGCGGGATTCGAACCCGCGTTTCGACTCAGCGTCGAACCAAGGTTTTCGAGACCTGGCCGTTAAACCACTCCGGCACCCTTCCAACCTATATTTTACCGCAAAATTTTTACTAAAAGAAAAAAATAAAAAATTGATTTTTAAAATTATGGGAGTTTTAGTTTTAACTTATTTTTTTGGTGCCGATGTCTCTGAAGGATTTTGGGTTTGAGTTTGAGTTTTTGGTTCTTCTTTTGTTTCTTTTTCACTTTCTTTTTTCTCAGTAATTATTTCTGGAGCAGTCGTTGGTTGAGTTTCTGGAGTCACACTTTCTTCTTTATGGGCAACGACAGAGACAATCACTTTTTCTTTTTCGGTTAAAATTTGATAAGTGGAAGAGGTTGGTAAGTTGGCCACTTTTATTTCTTGACCAATATCTTTAAGAGTTGAGATATCAACTTTGATTGATTGAGGAATTTCTTCTGGTAAGGCTTCAACTAAAAGATTTTGAGTTAATGTTAAAAGAACACCTCCTTTTTCCAAAACCGCCGGTGCTTGACCAACAATTTCAACTGGGACTTCCGCTTGGGTTTTTTGGGTTAAGTCAACTTTTTTAAAATCTACATGAAGAATTTGATGAGTAACTGGATGTTTTTGGACTGAGGCAATAAGAACCGGTAAAGTTTCTTTTTCGATTTCAAGATATAAAACACCCGTTTCTTTAACTTTTTTATAGACTTTTGCAAACTCTTTTGCATTGATGGTAATTGCTTTCGATTTAAAGTCTTTGCCAAAAATGTTTGCTGGAATCAATCCCTCTTTTCTTAATTTTTTTACTTTTTTACCAAAAAATTTCCGAATTTCTGCCTTAAGAATCGTTTTTTCTTTTTTAATCATAGACCTTTTTTAACTGGATAAAAAATATTTTATCAGTTGAGAAATAATTATTATAAATGATTTCTTGATTTTTCACAAGAGGAAAAAAATTTTGATTAATAATGGAGATATTTTTGGGAAGACTTAATTTTAAAGTCAGATTGCTATTTAAAGCGCCAATTTGTTTTTGAATAATTAGTTGAAGAACGGAAAAATTTTCCGTAATCGGTTTTTCATTTTTATAAACAATTTCTAAAACAACCGTCTTTTTTTGAGGAATTTCTAGAAAAATACCTATTTTTTTAAACTCCTCTTTGTCTTCCAAAGAAAAATCTTCAATCAATATCCCATCTTTTTTGATTTCTTTAATGCTAACCGTTTTTGGAAGAAGAAGTTGAAAAAAGTTGCGATAATTACTTCCTGGGAAAATATCATCTTTGGCTTCATTTTTAAAAAGAATGGTAAAATAATTGGTAATCTTTCCAGAGGAATCAATTAAGATTTTTAAACTATAATGACGGTTGATAAAAAAATTAGCTTTGTTTGCTCCAAGATTGGCTTCGTACGGGAATAAAAAGTTAACAATACAATTATCAAAAGAAGAAAAACAAACCGGTTTAGCCAATCGGCCGCCCCAACCTAATTCTTCAATGATTTTTTGATAATCTTCTTCTTCAAAAGCAAAAACAATTTGTTTTTCTTCAAAAAGTTGAGGAAGGTTTAATAAAAGGTTTTTTAGGGAGGCGTTTTCGATATTAAGGATTAACCCTCGAACGATTGAGCTTAAAAAACTTTTTTTTTGAATTGAGCCAGGAAAAAAGTTTTTTTCCACATAAAATTGAGTTTTTAAGTAAAAATTATCCTTGGTGATTTTTTCTTTAAGATCAACCAAGTAAATTGGTGGAAAAGCTTCTAAAATTTTTTGAATGGCGGTGGTGGTAATAAGAATAGCGCCAGAAAAATCTTGCCAACCAACGGATTTTTCCAAAAAAAACTTTACCTTCTGATAATTATCCCAAAAATCAGGAGAAAAGTTTGAGTCACGCAAAAACCAATGGTTAAGATTAAGATATTTTTTAATCGGTTCTGGTGGATCAACATGAATGGTCAGTTGTCCATCAATATCATAAACATCATAAATTTCAATTCCTTCAAAGGTGTAGTCTTTTATTTGTAATATTCCTAAAGAACCAATAAATCCGCCGCCGGGTCGAAGCTCCATATTATTGGCAAAAAGAATAAGAAACTTTTGATTATTTTTGTTTTCTATAATTTTTTCCAAATAAGGATAAAACTTTATAAATTTGGTTAGGGATTGATTGAAAGAAGAAAAAATTGTCTTTTTTTCCTTTAATAAATTCAGTTGGGAGAGTTTTTGAATAAGCAAAGATAGATTTTCGTTTATTGTTTTTAATTGAGAAGATAAATTTTTTAGTCTTAAGGCAAATAATTTTTTTTCCTCTTCCGTTTTATTTTTTTTAAAAAGAAAAACTAAAAGATTTTTACCGTTATCGTAGGCGGAAAAACCGTTGTCTCCTATAACCACCAATTTTTCACCGATACTTATTAAATCATCAGGTAAAGAAGCAATTGAAAAAAGAAGATAAACCGGTCTTGATAAAAAATAAAGTTTTTTTGCTAAAAAAAAATAGTTTTTTGCCGCAGTAAAAGAGTTTTTTGCCTCTTTAATCTCTTCTTTTTTAAGATAATTACCTGTTTGATAAAAAAAGTAGCCACTTAAAAAAAGCGGCGGAAGAAAAAGAAAATGAAAAAGAAAAAAAAACAAAAGGACAATGATAAAAATATTTTTTTTATTTAAAAATGAAAAGGAAAAAGAAAAAGGAGACCAAGATTTTGGTAAAGTTATTTTTTTCTTTGGTATTTTTGGCAGATTAAGCAAAAGAAATTTTTGAGAGGTTTTGGAGAAAAAAAACCAAAGGATTTGCTCGATAGTTTTTTCATCAATTTTATTCCCCAAAAGCTGAACAATTTTTTTATCCTTAGTTAGTTTTGGCGGTCTTTGATTGAAAAAAATAAAAAAAACGTTTTTTTTTGGGATTTCTTCCTCTTTAGAAAAAGAAGAATTAATAAAAAAAATGTAGTCAAATTTTTTTACTAAAAGATTGGGGCTTTGACTTAAAAAAACTTTTCCCCCAAGATCTTCTAATTTTTTCTTTAAAAGATTAACAAAAAGTAAGTTATCTTTTGCAATAATTAAAATCCTTGGTTGTTCTTCTAAAATTTTTATTTCCCATCGCATATCTTTTTTAATTCTACTATTTTTTTGGTATAATTTCGGTTGTGAAAAAGAATCAAAAAATCATTTCATTATCTAAAATTTCTTCGAAATTAAAAAGTTTAAAAAATAAAAAATTAGTTTTGGTTGGTGGTTGTTTTGATATTTTTCATTACGGTCATTTTCAGTTTTTAAAAAAAGCAAAAGCTTGTGGTGATTTTTTGATTGTTGCTTTGGAATCAGATGAGTTTATTAGAAAAAACAAAAAAAGAGAGCCAGTTCATAACCAAAGACAAAGAGCTAAGATTTTAAGCAGTTTTGATTTTGTCGATTTGGTTATTCTTCTTCCTTATTTTTCCAAAGAAAAAAACTATTTTGATTTGGTAAAAAAGATAAAACCAAAGATAATTGCGGTCACCAAAGGTGATCCAAAAATAGAAAATAAAAGGAAACAAGCGGCGATGGTTTCTGCCAAAGTAAAAGAGGTTACCCCTTTAATTAAAAATTTTTCCTCAACTAAAATTTATAAAATGTATGAGGCTTTTTTTAGCGATTGATGTTCCAAAAGCGGTAAAAGAAAAAATTTATCAAGAATTAAGTAGTTTTCGCAATGATTATCGTGAGTTTAATTGGGTGCCTTTTGAAAACTATCATATTACTTTATATTTTTTTGGAGAAACTAATAAAAATGAAAGCATTGATAGACGAATAAAAAAAGTAGTTTTTGATCAAGAAGGATTTCATCTTTATTCTAATGCTTTAGATTTTTTCATAAGAGGAAAGAAAATGATTATTTTTTTAAATTTTCAACGAGAAAGGAAACTGGAAAAACTGGTGGAAAAAGTTAATAAAGAATTCTTTTCTGATTTCCACCAGGAAAAAAAATATCTCCCCCATCTGACTTTAGCTCGTTGTCGTTTACCATCAAAACAACAATATTTTCTTTTAAAAAAGAAAATTAAACAAATAAAAATAAATGTCTCTTTTTTAGTAAAAGAAATAATTCTTTTTCAAAGTCTTCTTGGGGGAAAAAAGCCAGTCTATAAAAAAATTTCAACGATCAACCTGTTGTAAAATTTTATGCTGCTCCAATTTTGAACATCACCGTTCCACAATCAGGACATTTGGCTTTCATCGCTGGTTTGCCATTTTTCATCGTCACTTTTTCTGGATTAGCAACTTCTTTTTTGGCGCGGCATTTAACACAATACATGGTGGCCATATTTTTCACCTCCTTTCAAAATTTAAAAATTATTTAATTAATTTAGCAAAATATAGAAAAATTTCAAGGGCAATTAATAAGAAAGAAATCAAAAAACTTTTTTTTAAGTCATTGACAAAATAAGAAGAAATAAAATTGTCTTCTTTATTTAATTTTTTTGTTTGAGGTGAGATTGGAGATTGAGGTGAGATTTTTTCTTCTTTTTTGGCGGTTGGTTGTGGTTTTGGAGTAAAAACGGTACTTTCTTTTAAAAGTTTTAATTTTCTTCGATATTCCGCTAAAATTTTTTCTTTTTTAGTTTTTTTTGGCATACGGGATATTTTATAGCAAAATGTAGTAGAAATACAAGTTGAAATGAATTTATTGACACTTACCGCAAAAAAATATACAATAGTTTTTATGATTTCTTTAGAGTTTTTTTTGGCGATTTTTTTTGGTTGGCTTATTTTTATTACTTGGCTTTTATTTAATACTAGAAGCCACTATTTTCGGTTAACAGAGGCAACCGGAAAAATAAAAATTGATGAAATTTTAAATTCTTTATTGGATTCTTACAAAAAACAAAAAGAAGAAATTGAGATAATCAAAAAAAAGCTTGAAAAACAAATAGAAGAGTCAAAATATCATTTAAAGAAAATAAACATTGTCCGCTTTCATCCTTTTGAAAAAGCGGGTGACCCAAGTTTTGTTTTGGCTTTTTTAGATGAAAAAAGAAATGGGATAGTGATTAATTTTTT
>JAPYWZ010000036.1 GCA_028276105.1 Microgenomates group bacterium
TGCCTTTTCTTATGCCGGGATAAAAGATTGGCAAAAGTATGTTAAGATTGATCCTCAGTTTAAAAGGCCGGCTGAAGTTCCAAATCTAAAAGCCAATCCCAAAAAAGCGTTTGAAAAACTTGGTTGGCGGCCAAAAGTATCGTTTGAAGAATTAGTAAAAATGATGGTTGAGGCGGATATTGAAAGAATTAAAAATGAAAAATTAAAACCACGTCAGACGTGGTAAAAATTTATCAGTTATTTTGGTATTGAGTAGCTTTTAGTCTATTTTAATTTCTCAAATTGTTGTAATATCTGTTTTGTTTGTAATTTTATAAAATTTCAATGAAAAAATTAGATTTTGTTATTATTTTTGTAATAATTATTTCCTATTTAACCCTTCTTTTAAATTTTAAAAAAGAAATTTTTAATTATCGATTTTCATATGAGATAATTAAACGATATTTATGCTCCCAAGATATTCCTTACGAACCTAATTGCAAAAGGGTGATTGTTTCTGATGATGAAATACATATCGGCGCTGGCTATCTTTATGCTAAAGGCGCTGATCCTGCTGTAATTAATTTTCAACATATGCCCTTAATTGCTTATCTTTATGGCTTTACTAGTATTTATTTAAAAAATCCCTATTTTTTAGAAATTTTTTTTGGGATTTTATATTTATTTTTAACTTATTTTTTAGCCGACAAAATTTTTGGAAAAAGAATAATTGCTATCTTGACTTGCTTTTTTTTATTAATTGATCCTTTGTTTTTTGATATCTCTTCTCAAGCTTCATACGAGCTTGGTCAAGCAGTTTTTGCAATGCTTTATTTTTACAGTCTTTTATTTTTAAAAAATCCAATCATTGCTGGAATATTTTTAGGCCTTTTTGCTACCAGTAAATATTATGGAGCAGCGATTTTTTTTGTTTTATTTTTAAATTTTTATCTTTTTATAAAAAAAGATTTTTTTTGGAAAAAATTTTTTACCCATCTTTTGGTCGCTTTTTTAGTTTTTTGTTTAGTTTATATTAAAACATTCATTAATCATAAATTTTTATTTAACATTTTCTTTTTTCAACTAAAACTTTTAAAATACTGGATTAATCATTCAATCACCAACCTACCTTTTGCCTCAATTATTTTATTTTTAACTGGCTTTTTTAAGAAATGGTGGGGTGATTATCGATTTGCCTGGGTAAATGTTTGGAGTATCTTTTGGCCGATTTCATTTTTTATTGAAATATACCTCTTGCGGAATTTTATAAAAACAAAAAAATTCAATTATAAAAAAATCGAGATTAAAACATTAGTTTTTGCTTTGCCGATATTTTACCTTGTATATTTAGGCTCACAAGCGCCTTTTGTTCGTTATTTTGTTATTTTTTTACCTTTTTCTTATATGGGTTTAAGTTATTTTTTAGTAAAATTTTTAATTAATTCATCTAAATCATCTTCCTAGAGTTTTTTAATATTTTTTACGGAATCGGAAATTTTAGGGCGAGTTTTTTGACTTCGGCGCGTAGTTTTTTAATTAATGGGTTTTTTTCAATTTCTTTTTCAAAATTAGCAATATACTTTCCCCTTTCTTCTTTTTTTTCTGGCAGATGATATTTTTTTAAGATTTCTACTACTTGTAAAATTTTTTGACCGATAAACTTCATTTCTTTTTCTTTCATTTCTCTGGTAGTGGCCGCTGGTGTCCCCAAGCGTATTCCTGATGGATAAAAAGGTGAGGAAGTTTCGTTGGGGACAGTATTTTTGTTTAAAGTAAGACCTATTTTATCCAATGCTTTTTGAGCAAAAACACCCATCCCTTTGCCTAAAGTAGGTGTTAAATCAACTAAAATTAAATGATTTTCACTGCCGCCACCAATTAGATAAAGACCACCGTCTTTTAAAACTTGAGCCAAAACTTGACTGTTTTTGACAATTTGAGCAGCATACTTTTTAAACGATGGTTGTAAAGCTTCATACAAGGCAATAGCAATGGCGGCGGTTTGATTGTCATGTGGGCCTCCTTGAAGACCAGGAAAAACGGCTTTGTTGATTTTGTCAGGTAATTCTCTATCTTTTTTTAGGCCTTTATCGGTTACCATAATCATTGCTCCCCGAGGACCGCGAAGAGTTTTGTGAGTGGTTGTTGTGATGATATGAACATAAGGAACCGGTGATGGATGAACACCCCCTGCAATAAGTCCAGCCACATGGGCGATATCTGCCGCTAAATAAGCGCCAACTTCATCAGCAATTTCAGCAAACTTTTTATAATTGAATTTTAAAGGATAGGCAGTGGCACCAACCCAGATAAGTTTTGGTTTATGTTGCTTAGCTAGTTTTCTTATTTCTTCGTAATCAAAAAGATCTTTCTTTTCATAAACGCCTTCTTTTTTTAAACCATATTGAATCGTTTTAAAAAAAATACCAGTGGCTGAAACATTGTGTCCATGAGTGAGATGACCACCAGCAGTTAAGGCTTGACCCATAACTACATCACCCGGTTGACAAGTGGCAAGATATACCGCCAAATTCGCTGGTGAACCAGAGTAAGGTTGCACATTGACAAAAGGGACCGAAAAAAGTTTTTTTGCTCGCTCAATGGCTAAAATCTCAACTTCATCAACATATTCATTACCACCATAGTACCGTTTTTTTGGATAGCCCTCAGAGTATTTATTGACAAAATAAGAAGATAAAACTTTTCTTACCTCGGATGAGGCATAATTTTCTGATGGAATAAGCTCAATTCCCTCTTTTTGTCTTTTTTCTTCAAGTTTTATCAGTTTTTCAATTTTTTTGTCTTTCATGGAAAATCAAAGAATTTAGAAAATAATAAAAAACTTTTTTTAAAAAATCAACTGGAAATTTTTTTTAAGATTTTTGTTGAATATTGAAGAGCTTTTTTGTGGCGAAGAATTATTTCTTTGGGTAGTTTTAAAAATTTTCCCACTTTTCTTGAGAAATATTTTTCATAAACTTCGTCACTAATTAAATTTATTTTAAAATCTTCCGGTATTTCTAAAGTAAAGTCAACACTCAAGTTGTCAAAAACAGTCAGTTAGCTGACTGGTATCAAAAAGGGATTTTCAAACCAATTGATGAAAAATATTTGCTTGATCTAACTTTAAAATTTAAAAAAGAAGTTGTTAAGCCTTGGTTTCGTATCAATCGATTAGTGCGGGATTTAACTAAAAATGATTTAGTGATTGAGACCTTTCCTTCCAATTTTCGCCAACATTTGGAAGAAAAATTAAAAGAAAAAGAAATTCGTTGTCTTTGTATCCGTTGTCGGGAGATTCGTAATAAAAAAATAAAATTACCAATCAGGTTAAATGTAATAAGTTACAAGGCATCAGAAGGTGAGGAGTTTTTTTGGAATTTGTTGATCAAGATTACCAACTTTTGGGATATCTTCGGCTTCGAATTCCATCGTATGTTTTAAAAAATGAAAATTTTTTTATTAAAGATTTAGAGGGTTGTGCTTTGATTCGCGAACTTCATGTTTTAGGTTTTGCCACTCCCCTATCAAAAAAAGGAAAAGTTCAACATCAAGGACTTGGAAAAAAATTGATTTTTGAGGCGATAAAAATTGCTAAAAAATTTAATCTTTCAAAAATAGCGGTAATTTCTGCCGTTGGAACAAGAGAATATTATCAAAGTTTAGGTTTCAAAAAAATGATTGAGGGAGAGTATTTGGTAAAGGAGATATGATTTTTGATCAAACGTAGAGACACGCCATGGCGTGTCTCTACAAAATCTCTACAAAATTCATAAAAAATAAGTTTTAATTTAAATTATCAAAACAATCTAAAGTAATATTTGTTCCCTAAAAAATGAGCCGATCGGATCAAAAAAAGAGGAAAAGTTTTAATTTTAGGTTGTGGTAAAGATTTAAATTGAAAAGGAAAATTTTTAAAAATTTTAATAAAAATAAAAAAATAAAAAATTAAAAAATTATTCCTCAATTTTTTTATATTCTTAGCTTATTAAATTACCCCAAATTAGGTTTTGGTGACTTATGAGAATAAGACGATCGGACCAAAAATATAAATCAAAAGATTTAAATTTAGGTTATTAAATTAATAAAAATTATCTAAAAAATAACCCGAGTAATATGTTTTTAATATAATCGTTAGTTGAAAATTATGATGAATTAGATATACAATCAATTTATGAGTGAAAATTTAAAAAATATTTGTCAAAAAATAAGAAAACTTATTTTAACCTCAACAACAATGGCCCAATCTGGGCATCCAACTTCATCACTTTCTGCGGTGGAACTGATGACGGTTTTGTTTTTTTCTGGTTTTTTTAATGAAAAAAACGATGAAGTGATTTTTTCCAAAGGTCATGCCGCTCCCCTTCTTTATGCTTTATATGCCGTTTTGGGAAAAATAGATGAAAAAAAGCTTGAGACTTTGCGCCAGTTTGGCAGTGTTTTGGAAGGTCATCCAACGCCGCGTTTTCCCTATGTTAAAGTAGCAACTGGTAGTTTAGGACAAGGGTTTTCAATTGGTTTGGGGATGGCTTTGGGAAAAAGACTTCTTAAAAATAAAGGGAGAGTTTTTGTGTTACTTGGTGATTCAGAAATTTCAGAGGGTCAGGTTTGGGAGGCAGTTCAATTGGCAAGCTACTACAAAACCGAAAATTTAATTGCTATTGTTGATATTAATCGTTTAGGTCAGCGAGGACAGACAATGCTTGGGTGGGATGTTTTATCTTATCAAAAACGTTTTGAAAGTTTTTCTTGGAAGACTTTTTTAGTGTTTGATGGTCATAATTTAGATGAGATTAAAAAAGTTTATCAGGAGGCTTTACTTTCCATTGAAAAAAAACCAAAAGTGATTTTGGCAAAAACTATAAAAGGCAAAGGAGTTTCGTTTTTGGAAGACAAAGACGGTTGGCATGGAAAAGCATTAAGCAAAGATGAATTAGAAAAAGCTTTGGAAGAACTAGAACAAAATCAAGATGATAAAATTTTTGAAAAAGATAGTGTTGAAAAAAAATTATTTACGGATCAAAGTCAAAAAAATTTAGAAATTAAAAATTTATTGGTAAGGTTAAAAAGTTATTTTAATTAAACGATACGAATGATGCGAATGAAGATGCGAATGACGCGAATTATGCGAATAGAATGGATAAATAGGCGAAGATTACTAAGTTATTCGTTATTATTGGTTTTAAAATGAAAAAAAATAGCAATCAAAAAATTTATCAGGCAACACGAGAAGCATATGGTGAGGCTTTAGTTGAGATAGGAAAAAGAAATGAAAAAATTGTTGTTTTGGATGCTGAGACTTCAAATTCAACTTATGCCCAAAATTTTAAGCAAGTTTTTCCCGACCGTTTTTTTGAGATGTTTATTGCCGAGCAAAATATGGTTTCGGTGGCTTTGGGGTTTGATAAGATGGGGTTTATTCCTTTTTTATCAACATTCTCTGCTTTTTTAACGCGGGCGTTTGATCAGATAAGAATGGCGCAGTATTCCAATGCCAATTTAAAAATTGCTGGTTCTCATGCTGGTGTGTCAATTGGCGCTGATGGTTCATCACAAATGGGTTTGGAGGATCTTTCAATGATGCGCTCGATTTTGAAATCAGTTGTTTTTTATCCTTCTGATTCTTATTCAACCAAAAAGTTAGCTAAGATAATGGCAGAAAATTACGGGATTTTTTATCTAAGACTAACAAGAGAAAAAACACCGATAATTTATAATGAAGGTTTTTATTTTGAAATTGGTGGTTCAATTGTTCATCGCCTTAATTTTACTCAAAAATTTAAGAAAAAGGCTTTAGTGATCACCGCTGGGATTACTCTTTTTGAAGCATTAAAGGCCCAGGAAGAATTAATTGATTCTGATATTGATTTAGTTGTTTTAGACTGTTATAGTGTTAAGCCTTTGGATGAAAAAACAATCGTTTCTTTAGTGAAAGAAATCAAAAACGTGATTGTAGTTGAAGATCATTATCCTTATGGTGGTTTGGGTGAGGCGGTTTCTTTTTTGTTATTAAAAAATAAATTAAATTTAGAAAATTTTTCTCATCTTTGTGTCTCCAAAATCCCCATGTCAGGGAAACCTGAGGAACTTTTGGCTTATATGGGGATTGATAAAAAATCAATTATCGATCAAGTGAGAAAATTTTTTTAATTCTTGTATCGTTTTGCCAGTCTTTTAAAGTGATTCCCTTTTTGTCTTTTTCGGAGATAATAAATTTTTCTTGATTGTTTTTAAAAATATCTAAAATTTCTTTATCAACCAAACTCCAGTCGATATCTTTTGATAAAGGATTTATTCCAACTTCAGATGATGGGTTCCAGGTTGCTGTCGCAAAATATTCAATGGTTGATTCTTTAAGATATAAATTACCATGGGCAAAGCCAAAAGGGACCCACATCCAAGTATCAAAATCATCATCCCAGGATGAGGGCATTTTGACTGCTCCAATTTTCCCAAAAGTTTTGGAGTTTGGACGGATATCCAAAAAAAAATCAATCATCTCACCAACAACTGTTCGGACCAATTTTCCCATCGGTGGATCGTATTGAAAATGAAACCCACGAAGGACCCATTTTTTGGAATGACTTTCCATTATCTGTTTTATTTTTAAATCGGGAATAACTTCTTCCAATTGGGAAAAACGATAGGTTTCGGTAAAGTAACCA
>JAPYWZ010000037.1 GCA_028276105.1 Microgenomates group bacterium
TTCTTACCGCCTCAGTTAGCTTTCCTCCTTCCTCATAACCAACATAACCCGGCGGGGCACCTAAAAGTTTGGCTACTTCATGCTTTTCCATATATTCTGTCATATCAAAACGAATCATTGCTTCCTCGTACCCAAATAAAATCTCAGCCAAGGTTTTTGCTAGCTCTGTTTTCCCAACGCCGGTTGGCCCTAAAAAAACAAAGCTACCAATGGGCCGATTTTGAGATTTAAGTCCCGCTCTTCCCCTTCTTACTGCCTGAGCGACTAATCTTACTGCTTCTTCTTGATCAATTAAGCGTTTGTGCATAATCTCCTCAAGATGGGCTAGTCTTTCAACTTCAGACTCAGTAATTTGAGAAACAGGAATGCCCGTCCAGCGAGAAACAATGTCTTTGATAATGTCAACGGTGACAGCCGTTGTTGATTGAGCTTTTTTTAAATTGTATTCTTCTTGTTTCTCTTTCAATTGAGCTTTTAAATCATCGATTTTTGACCGAAGAATTTTTACTTGAACAAGATCTCCTTTTTTTTGTTTTTCCATAATTTCTTGAGAAACCTCAGCCATTCTTGTCTCCAAAGATTTTATCTCCTCTGGTAAAGAAATTAAAGGCAGACGGACAGCCGAAGCCGCCTCATCGATTAAATCAACGGCTTTGTCGGGTAAAAATCGATCACCGATGTATCTTTTTGAAAGTCTTACAGCTGCCTCAATTGCCTCTTTGGGAATAACCACCCGATGATAAGCCTCATACTTATCTTTTATCGCCATAAGCATTTTTATTGCCTGCTCTTCGGTTGGTTCTGGGACAACTACCGGTTGAAAACGCCGCTCTAAGGCGGGGTCTTTTTCAATATAACGACGATACTCGGTGGTCGTGGTTGCCCCAATCATTTGCAGTTCTCCCCGGGCCAAAGCCGGTTTTAAGAAGTTTGAAGCATCAAGAGAACCTTCTCCTGAAGAACCAGCGCCAACGATGTTGTGAATCTCATCAATAAAAAGAATGATTTGACCTTGGGAATTTTTAATTTCTTCAATCAAATTTTTCATCCTCTCTTCAAACTCACCTCGATGAGAAGCTCCAGCCAAAACACTCATTAAATCTAACTGTAAAATCCGTTTATTAATCAAAGGTTCGGGGACATTTTTTGCCACAATCCGTTGGGCCAATCCTTCAACTATTGCCGTTTTGCCAACACCAGCTTCGCCGGTTAAGACAGGATTGTTTTTAGTTCTTCTTGATAAAATATGAACTACTCTTTCGATCACTTCAGACCGTTCAACCACCGGATCTAAAAGTCCTTGAGCCGCTTTGGCGGTTAAGTCGATGGTAAACTGTTCCAAAACTGATTTTTTCTTTTCCGCTTCTTTTTCTTCTCCCTCAAGTCCTTCTTTTTTGCCAACAATTTTTTTGTTTAAGTCTTCTTTTTTCAAACCCAATTTTGCTAAAATTCTTGCTCCCAATCCTTCGCCTTCCTCATATAAAGCCAAAAGCAAATGTTCAGGAGAAATAAACTCAAAACCAAGTTTTCTGGCAATCACCAAAGAGTTGGATAAAATTCTTTTTAATCTGGGGGATGGTTTGGGTGATAAATTACTATTTCCCCGTTGATAAACTTTATTTAACTCTTCTTCCACAATCTGGGGTTGAATTTTAAGCTCAGTAAAAAGATTATAAATCTCAACGTCTGATAAAAGGCCGTGAAGCAAGTGTTCACTATCAATTAAAGGACTTTTTAACTCTTTGGCTTTATTTAAAGCCGAAATAAAAACCCGATTTGATCGCTGAGTTAAATGGGTCATCAGATCAAGTTCTTGTTGTCTTTGATCAACCGTTGATGAAAGATTTTCGCCTTCTTTTTTTTGAGTTGATAATTTTGATTGAGTTGGTGGTAAAGAAGAAATATTATCGTTCTTTTGAGGATTGCTTTGGATTGGTGGTTGATTAATTTGAGGAGGGTTGACTGATGATGAACCAATTCTTATATTCTGTTGACTACCTAAGGGAGGAGTACCAATTCCAGAATAAGGTTGACCGCCTTTTGGTGTTGGTCCAATTCCTAAATAGGGTTGATTTTTTATTACTCCTTGATTAGTATCACTACCATAAGAACCTGTCTCGGATAAATTATTATTAGTTGCGGGAACATTGGAATCACCTAAACTAGTATTCGATCCTTGATTTTTAAAAAAATTAAAAAAACCGGCCATAATTTTATTATGGAGAAAAAAAATTTTTATGTCAACTTGATTTTTATTTCTTCTATAGCCGTTGTCTCTCCATGACCGGGATAAATAACTATCTTTGAGGAAAAAGAAAAAATTTTTTTAAGTGACTTTTTTAAGTCTTCAAAAGAACTATAAGAAAAATCGGTTCGGCCAACACCATCTTTAAACAAAGTATCGCCAGTAAAAACTACTTTTTCTTTTTGAAAATAAAAACAAACCGAGCCCGGAGTATGACCTGGGGTGGAAATAACATCAAATGTAAAACGTGAGACGTGAGACGTTTTATTATTTAATTCTTTTATATTTTTTGGTGGTAAAAAATATGGATTATAACCTAAAAAATATTTTGCGGTTTCGTTTAATCTTTCTACTAAAAACAAATCTTTCTCATTGATATAAAACGAAACATCAAAAGATTTTTGTATCTCGCCAACCGCGCCAATATGATCAAAATGGCCATGAGTGGCAAAAATTGCTTTTAAATTGAGTTTTTGTCTTTGAATTTCTTCTAAAATAAACGAAGCCTCATCGCCTGGATCAATCAAAATCAAATCATTATTCTCAATCAAAAAATAACAATTCGCCTGAAGGGAACCTAAAGAGTATTTTTTAATGATCATTTTTAAAATATTTTAACAAAAATCTTCTTTATCTTTTTTTAAAAAAAATTTTTAATTATGCCTACCTTTACCATCTTCTTACGATCGTAATAACTTGGTTTAGTTTAAGTTTTAATTTTTAGGTTATTTTGACGAGATAAATTGTGGTTAACAAAAGGAAGTTATTAGAGGTACAATTATTTTATTAATCACGAGGAAAAAGCACGGCTGAGGTTCGTCCAAAAGCTGTGCTTTTTCATTTTATCGCTAATTTATTTTTTTATTATTTTTTTATTTTTTAAAATAAAATCAAAATTCCTTATAAAAACATATGTTGGATTTGATACAATAAATTAATCTATTTAAAAATCCTCTTAATTATTACCAATTTTGTTGATTAAAAGGATGATTGAAGAAGAAAACAGTGTTTTTCAAGCAACTCCAGAAAACGTCAACCCTCCTAGCGTTTCAATTAAATTTACAATTCCCGAAAATAAAACCCTTTTCGATTTTTATTTATTATCTATTTTGCATTCGCACCGGTTTTTTAGAGAAAAAATTGAAATAAGAAATTTTCTTCCTAAAGTCAAAAATTTTTTTAGAAGACTTGGAGGAGAGAAATTTTTTTTAGAAAAAATATATAACCAAAAAAGTTTAGAAAGTATGAAAAATACGTTAGCCTCATCTGAAGAAGAAATAAAAGTTGCTTTATTAGAACTTGAAGAAAAACTAGGAATTTCTATTATTAGAAGATATTTTATCCATCCTGTTCATATGGTTAATATATATGGAATGTATAACATTAAAGATGAAAATGAAGGAAGAGAAACTCATGCTCATATCTATATTTCAGATAAAAATCCGCATCCTTTAGAAACTGTAATCCATGAATTAGTTCATGTTAATATTGAAAAAATTGTAAGAGAATTTGGGTTGAGTTTTAATGAAAAAGAAAGATTAGTTGATATAATTTGTGCTTTATTATTTGGTGAAAAAATACCTTCATTTTCGAAAAGACTTAAAGGATCCCACCCGATAGATCAGTACGTAAGCAAAATAGAAGATTTGCAACATTTATACGAAAGAGTAAAAGAATATAAAGAAAGTAGTCGTGGTAAAAATTAAATCTTAGTTTTTACCATCTTTTCGCGACCGCGACGACTTGGTTTAGTTGAAGTTTTATTTTTGAGTTTTTTTATTTAATAGAATAAATTAGGTTATAGGTTATAAATTAATTTTTATTTTTTCTCTTTTCCATCCACACCAAAATCGGAGTCGCTACAAAAGGGGAAGAATAGGTACCAGTGATTGTGCCAATAAGTAGAGTCAAAGCAAAAAAACGAATAGTTGAACCACCGAGAAGAACTAAAGCTAAAAGCATAAAAATAATCGTCATTGAGTTATTAATTGAACGAACCATTGTCTCAGTTAAAGCTTTATTAGCAAAATACTCAATATCTTTTTGGCCTTCTTCCTGTAAATACTCACGGATTTTGTCAAAAATGACAATTGTATCATGGACAGAAAAAGACATTGTGGTTAAAACAGCAGTGATAAACAAAGTATCAACCTCAGCCCGAAAAAAATGCGAGAATAAAGAATAACTGCCTAAAATCACCAGCAAATCATGAATCATCGCCAAAACTGCTGAGAGAGCATAGTTAAAACCTTTAAAAGCAAAACTCATATAAACCAAAATTCCAAAAATTGCCAAAATACAGGCAATCACTGTCTTTTTTAAATTTTCAGCGCTTAATGTTGGACCAACGGTCTCTGACTTTATTAAAGTTAAATCAGCATCAAGATTTTTTTCCAATGTTTTTTTAAGTTGATTAATTTTTTTTTCATCAAGCGGTTTTGTTTTTATAGAAATAGTTTTTTGATTGATGCTTACGTAGTTAAAATCAATTTTTTCTTTTGTAAGTATTTTTTTTACTTTTTCTTGACTAATATTTTTTTTCACCTGATACTCCAAATTAGTGCCACCAACAAAGTCAATCGAATAATAATAACCCCATTTAAAAATAGAAAAAAACCCAAAACCAATCACTGTTAAAGATATTAAAAAATAGATAACTTTGTATTTAAGAAAATTAACCATAATATAAATTCAAAATTTTATCTCAATTTATAAAAAAACTTTATCAATCTTTTGGTAATCACTACTCCCGTAAATAAACTGGTGGCTACCCCAATTCCTAAAGTTAAAGCAAAACCACGAACCATCCCAAACTGGGGTAAAAATTCCCAATTTAACGGATTAAACAAAATAAAAGCCACTGTCAAAGTAGTAATATTGGCATCTTTTATCGCATCAATCGCCCGACCAAAACCAAGATTAAAAGCAATTTCAAAACTTTTCCCTTTTCTTAATTCCTCTTTCATTCGTTCAAAGATTAAAATATTAGAATCAACTGCCATCCCAATTGATAAAATAAAACCGGCTAATCCAGGAAGAGTCAAAACCACCGGAATAGCACGGAAAATAGCCAAAGATAAAGCGCCATAAATTAAAAGGGCCAAAGAAGCAATGACTCCTAATTTTCCATAAGATAAAACCATAAACAAAATCACCAAAAACAAACCAACCACTCCAGCATAAACACTTTTTCTTACCTCAGAAACCCCCAACGTTGGACCAATATTTTTCTGCTCAACCAGTTTTATTGGTAATGGTAAAGCACCGGAATTTATGGCTATTGCTAGTTTTTTTGCTTCATCAATCGTAAAGTTACCGGTAATCACCGCATTTCCTCCCTCAATCTTTTGCTGAACTACTGGTGCTGAAAGTAAAAATTGATCAAGATAAATTGCTACTGGTTTACCAACATTTCTTTCGGTAATTTTGGCAAAAAGCTTTCCCCCTTCATCGGTAAAAATTAACGCCACTTGGGGTTTGCCGGTTTGATTATCAAAGGTTAGTTGGGCTTTTTTAATATGCTTTCCTGTTAATCCGGTATCTTTGGTTAATCGCAAAAATATTGAAGTTTGTGTGGCTTCTTTTTGCTCTTTTGCCGGCATTTCCTCTTTAAACGAAAGTTGAGCCGTTTGACCAATTAATTTTACCGCTGAAGAAACATCGGTTATCCCTGGTAAATCTACACTAATTCGATACTTGCCTTGAGATTTTAACGTTTGAATTTGAGGTTCTGAAACACCAAAAAAATTAACTCGTTTTTCGATGATATCACGAGCAGAGTTTAAAGCATCTTCTAAATCTTCTTTTTTGATTTTGGTCGTATCAGCCTCAAAAACCAAATGACTACCCCCCTTTAAATCTAAACCTAAGCGCGTCTTAAACTCTTTTTTTATTTTTAAGCCAAAAATTTGGGTATCAATTTTTAAAGGATTGAGAGTAAAGTCAATTTTTTGATTTAAAAATTTAAAATTAACTCTTAAATTTTCTGGTAGATCAATTAAGATAATAAAAAACAAAATTACGATGAAAAAAAACAATCTTAAGGTTTTCATAATGAAAAATTATCTTAGCAAACTTTCTTCATCGCCAACAAGCATTATTTTTGGTTGTTTCAAAAAGCGCCAGATAAATGGATCGTTGTTTTTTTTACGAAAGACAAATTCTTCTTCGGTCATTACCGTATAATTAATTGGTGCTTGAAAAATTTCTTCGGCTTTTTTCATTAAAATCTCCAATTCTTTTAAAACAATCACCCCAACATACAAAAAGTAAATCTCTTCTTCTTTAATAGGTAATCTTTTGGCAAATCGAGAAGAAACAGCAATATATTTTATCTTTCCCAATCGAGGTAG
>JAPYWZ010000119.1 GCA_028276105.1 Microgenomates group bacterium
CCAAATATGAACAACCAACACAAATTTTAGGAAACAAAAAATCCTTTAAAGACATAATTCTAACAACGATTATAACAGCCTAAAAAATCTTTTTTTGTTCAAAAAATTTTGGGAAGATGAAGATTTTTTTTGAAATTTTAAGTTTTTGAGGCAATGATATAGTTTGATAATATTTAGACCTCTTGCAATACTACTAATAGTGTTTTAAATTTTATTTTGGCACTAAATATGTATTGTCCTTTTTGTCAAAACAAAGAGACTGAGGTGATTGAAACGCGAGTTTCTGAAGATGGGACGGTAATAAGAAGAAGACGGCGCTGTCTTTCTTGTGATAAGCGGTTTACCACTTATGAACGGATGGAAGAACTACCGATTTTAGTAATTAAACGTGATGGCAAAAGAGAAAGATTTAGTCGAGAAAAAATAAGAGAAGGGATCATCAAAGCCTGTGAAAAAACCGATGTCTCAGCCGAAGAAATTGAAAAAATTGTTTCTAAAGTGGAAAACGAATTAAAACAAAAAGAAAGCAATGAAGTAGAAAGCAAAACCATTGGTACGCTTGTGGCAAAAAATTTAAAAAAAATAAATAAAGTGGCTTATATTCGCTTTGCTGCGGTTTTTAAACGATTTGTTGACATTGAAGACTTTGAAAATGAGTTGAAAAAATTATTATAAATTGATTGAATTTTAATTCTATGGAACTTTCCGGTGTTTCTCAAAAAGTCTTCTTAGATCGATATGCTTTAAAAGATAAACAAGGCAATCCCATTGAAAAAAAACCGGAAGAGATGTGGCGCCGGATTGCCAAAGCCGTTTCTTTGGTTGAAAAAAAAGAAAATCAAAAAAAATGGGAAAAAGAGTTTTTTTGGGCGATGAAAGATTTTAAATATGTTCCAGGGGGTCGGATTTTGGCTGGGGCAGGCAGTGGTTTTGCCGTTACTTTTTACAACTGTTTTGTTCTTCCTTCACCCAAAGACTCACGGGAGGGAATTTTGGAGACTTTAAAACAAATGGTTGAGATAATGGCCCGGGGTGGGGGCGTGGGAATTAATCTTTCTTCTCTTCGCCCAAGAGGGGCAAGAGTAAAAAAAGTCAATGGTTTTTCTTCTGGTCCAGTTAACTGGGCGGAGCTTTTTTCGGTAGCAACAAAAGACATTATCCAACAAGGGGGTTCAAGAAGGGGGGCTTTGATGCTTATGCTTTGGGATTGGCATCCTGATATTGAAGAGTTTATTACCGTAAAGCAAGATTTATCACGGATAAATGGTGCCAACCTTTCAGTTTGTATTTCTGATAAATTTATGGAGGCGGTGGAAAAAGATGCTGACTGGCAGCTTCTTTTTCCTGATTTAGATGACAAAGACTACGATGAAAAATGGAATGGTGATTTGGTTGAGTGGCAAAAAATGGGTAAAAAAGTCAAAGTCTACAAAACAGTAAAAGCAAGAAAGATTTGGGATCTTATTGCTCAAGCCGCCTGGCGCTCGGCTGAACCAGGAGTGGTTTTTATGGAGCGGTATAATAAGCTTTACAACAATTGGTACTGGAATCGAATAAACTGTGTTAATCCTTGTGGTGAAGAAGGCTTGCCACCTTGGGGTGTTTGTAATTTAGGCTCAATCAATCTTTCAGCATTAGTTAAAGGAAATGATATTGATAAAAAGGGACGTTTTGATTTTAAAACTTTAAAAAAATTGGTGAAAATTGCTGTTCGTTTTCAAGACAATGTGATTGACATGGATCCATATGTTTTCCCCGGAATTAGAAAAACTCAACTTGAGGGAGAACGCCGGATTGGTCTTGGGACAATGGGTTTGGGCGATGCCTTAATCAAACTTCATCTTCGTTATGGTTCAAAAGAGTCATTAAAATTTATCGACAAAGTTTATCGAATTATTCGCGATGTAGCTTATGAAGTATCGACAGAAATCGCCAAAGAAAAAGGGGCTTTCCCAAAATTTGATAAGGAGCTTTATCTTAAAGGTGAATTTATAAAGCAACTACCAACCCCGATAAAGGAAAAAATTAAAAAATATGGAATTAGAAACTCTTTACTTTTGATGCAAGCGCCAACTGGGTCAACCTCGTTAATGGCCAACACTACTTCTGGAATTGAGCCGGTTTTTGAGTTTGAGTTTATAAGAAAAGACCGACTTGGCACTCATATTATTCGCCATCATCTTTATGAACAGTGGTATAAAAAACATGAAAAAGAAATAAAAGAAGGAAAGATAAAAAAACCAGAGTGGTTTGTCTCAACCAATGAATTAACCCCCGAGGACCATGTTTATGTTCAAGCGGTAATTCAAAAATATGTTGATGCCTCAATCTCAAAAACAGTGAATGCCCCAAAAAACCACACTGTTGAAGACGTAAAAAAACTTTATACTTTAGCCTATAAATTAGGTTGTAAAGGGATCACTTATTTCCGCGAGGGCTCAAGACAAGGTGTTTTGGAAAGAAAAACCGAAGAAAAAAAAGAAGAAAAAAAATCTCAAGATTATATCATCAAACCAAGACCGATGGTTGTTCATGGTTCAACTTATCGAATAAATACTCCGGTTGGGGTGGCTTTTATTACGATAAATACCAATGGTGGTAACCCACCCGAACCGTTGGAGGTTTTTATAAACGTTGGTAAAGCCGGCACCGATGTCTATG
>JAPYWZ010000079.1 GCA_028276105.1 Microgenomates group bacterium
GTCTATGCCATGGCTGAAGGATTAGGAAGAATGATTTCTACCGCTTTGCGTTTTTCGTCACATCTTCCCGTTGAGGTAAGAGTAAGAGAGATTATTAATCAATTAAAAGATATTGGAGGTGCTAGAAGTTATGGTTTTGGGAAAGATAAAATAAGAAGCCTTCCGGATGCGGTGGCCAAGGTTTTGGCGATGCATTACCAAATTAACTTAAACGGTAATGAACAATTAAAAAAAGATGAAAAACCAAAACTAGTAGAAAACATCACCCAACCTAGTCTTACCACTTTTTCCGTAAATGAAGAAAAAATTTTTGATATCTGTCCAGCTTGTGGTGAAGCCTCGTTTGTTCATGAAGAAGGATGTAAAAAATGTTATTCGTGTGGGTATAGTGAGTGTGGGTGATATAAAAATCAAATATCAAATATCAAATATTAAAATGACATATTAAAAATGAATAATGAGCAAAGTAAATTTTTTTAATTTTTTTATATGATTCTTTTTGATTTTTGATATGTAATTTTGATATTTGATTTTTGATATTTGATATATTATTATGTCCATTACTACCAAAACCGGTGATTTGGGAGAAACATCAGTTTTTTTTGGAAAAAGAGTCAAAAAGTTTGACCCACAGATTGAGGCTTTGGGACAAGTTGATGAGCTTTTATCTCTTTTGGGACTGGTGGCCAATTATCTTAAAAAGGATGAAGAAATCAATCTTTTTTTAGAAATTCAAAAAAAACTTTATCAGATAAACTCGTTGTTATCAGAAGCAAAAATAAAAGAAAAAGAGAATATAGAAGCGCTTAAACAGCATCTTAAAAAAATTGAACAAGAAATTGAATTTTTATCAAAAAAACTTCCTAAATTAAATCGTTTTATTTTACCATCAGACAATAAAACCGCTTCTTTTTTAAATTATTTACGAACTGTCTGTCGAAGGGTTGAGCGGCGAGTGGTTTTTTTTCTTTATCAAAAAAAATGGCAAAAAAAATATCAAGTAATTATTCAATACTTAAATCGTCTTTCTGATTTATTTTTTCTTCTTTCACGAAAATATCAAAAAAAAGAGATAATTTTGGAGTAAAACTTTTATAATAAAATTTATATGACCCAAAAAAACTATACCTCTATAGATGACTTAATTAAAAAATGGCAGCAAAAGGAGGCGGTTTCTTTACCCAGTAAAGAAGCAGAGCCGATTCCTAAAAAAGAGATTGAGTTTAAAGAAGTAAAGGAAAAAGAAGTTGAAGAGGAAGTAAGATCTCATCTTATAAAAAAAGAGGAAACCATCAAACTGCCACCGGATATTCAAAAACTGGGACTAAAACCAATTCCCACAACCGACTTTCCCCAGTATCAAAATATAAAACTTCCCTTAAGCGATGATAAAATTGTTGTTGGTCTTCATGCGCCAATTTCCTCATCTTTACGATGGCTGGCGACTTTGGCTTTATATCTTCTTCAAAAAGCTCATCTTTCTTTAAAAGTCATCCACGGGCGGGTAATTAGGGTGTTGAAGGGGTAAAAAAAAGATCGCCTAAAACAATCCGGTGACTTCTTATCTCTTTAAAAATCAATTTAAAAATCCCCTTGACAGAAGTTTTTAAAATGTTTATTATTTGTGGATAAGTTATCCACATTTTATAAACATATGCTTGAGGAACTTTGGCAAAAGTTAATTTCCTTTTATCATAAACCAGAAAAAGAAAATCTACCAGTTATTTACTCGATCCTTCAACAAACAAAACTTATAGAAATTTCCGAAGAAGAAGTGGTAGTTGCATGCGAAAATAATGGTGCCCGTTTCTTTCTTGAAAAAAAGACAAAAGAACTTGAGGAAAAACTTTTTCTTCTTACTAAAAAAAGGTTGAAAATTCGGTTTGTCCTCCTTGAAAAAAAAACAAAAAAAACCCCACCCCTTCTTTCCTATCAACCAACAATAGAAACTCTTTTCGAAAACGCCCATCTTCCTTTAAAATACAGCTTTGAAAACTTTGCTGTTTCTTCAACCAATCAAGTGGCTTTTGCCGCCGCCCAAGCAGTTGTTGCCAATCCTGGCAAAAACTACAACCCGCTTTTTATCTATGGAGGAGTAGGGGTGGGAAAGACTCATTTAGCCTCAGCCATTGGGAGAAAAATCTTAGAAAACAATCCCAAAAAAAAGGTTCTTTTTTGTCCAGGTGATCTTTTTATCAATGAACTGATTGAGTCGATTCAAGAAAAAACCACCCAAAAATTTCGTCGAAAATACCGGCTTTTAGATGTTTTGATTATTGATGATATTCAGTTTATTGCCGGAAAAGAAAGGGTTCAAGAAGAGTTTTTTCATACCTTCAACAGTATTGTTTCTGCCGGTGGCCAAATCATTCTTACCTCAGATCGGCCACCAAATGAAATAAAAAAACTAGAAGAAAGACTTAGGTCACGCTTTCTTGGTGGTTTAACCGTTGATATTCAACCACCCGATTTTGAACTAAGAACCGCCATTCTTTTAATTAAAGCTAAAGAAAAAGGAATTTTTTTAGATATTGAGGCGGCAAAAATTATTGCCGAAAGAGTGGTTGACTGCCGAGCCCTTGAGGGAACGCTTCTTACTATTTTTGCTAATTTTTTTGTCAAAGAAAAAAAAGAAAAAATCGATCTTGAGGTGGTGGAAAAATATTTCTCATCAAAAACAAAAAACAATCAAAAAAAAGTCACCGTCGATGATGTTTTAAAAACCATCTGTTCGTTTTATAATATAAAATTAAGTCAACTAAAAAGTGATAGCCGAATTTCCAATTTTGTTTTTCCAAGACAGGTGGCGATGTATATTTTGCGAGAATACTTAAAAATGAAGCAAGAAGAAATCGCTTATGTTTTAAAAAGAAAAGATCACACCACCGTTATTCATGGGGTAGAAAAAGTTCGACAACTTCTTCTAAAAAATCCATTAATTAAAGAAGAGGTCGACAAACTAATCCAAAATCTTAATCTATCAACATAAAATCCACTTTTTTTCAACAAAAGTTTATTTTTTTATTATCTTTCTCTTGCTTTTTTTTCGTTTTTTTTATACACTTATACACATCTTTTACTATTACTATTTTAAAACAAACAATATGATTGTAAAAAAAGATGATTTTTTAAAAAATTTAAAACTCGCTTCTCGATTTACCGCTTCACGTCTTTCTTCCAATGTTTTGCTTTCAGGTGTATATCTTAAAAAGGAAAAAAAACTTCTTCATTTTTATGCCACTAATCTTAATTTTTATTTTCACTCCACTTTAGAAGTAAAAGATGAAAAAAACTTTGACTTAGTAGTAGAACCAAAAAACATAATTGACTTTCTTTCTTATTTAAATAAAAACGAGTTTGATCTTTTAATTGAAGATAAAAAAATTATTATCAAAGCGGAAAAAAACCAAGGCGAATTTCCCCTTTTTCCAAAAGAGGATTTCCCCCTTCCGCCAAAGATTAATGAAAAACAACAGGAGATAAAAAAAGAGATTTTGGAAAAAAATTTACCCCTTGTCCTTTTTGCTTGTGCGTCTGATGAGAGTCGACCAGTTTTAACCGGAGTGAATTTTGTTTCCGAGGATGGGAAAATGTTGTTGGTTGGTACCGATGGTTTTCGGCTTTCTCTTCTTAAAGTGGAAAAAGAAATTGATCTTCCCAATATGATTGTTTCG
>JAPYWZ010000039.1 GCA_028276105.1 Microgenomates group bacterium
TCTCTAGGAGAAATTTACACCAATAATCAAAATCAGTTTCAAGGGGTTGAAATTATAAACATTGATCGTCATTTAACTAATGCTAATTTTGGGACAATCAATTTTGTTAATAAAACCGCTTCTTCTCTATCGGAAATGGTTTTTCAAGTAATAAAAAACTTAAATGTGGAAATTGATAAAGAGATTGCCACCAATCTTTATGCCGGATTAACCTCATCAACTAACAACTTTTCTTCTTATTCAGTCAACGCTCAAACTTTTGAAACCGCCGCTTCTTTATTAAAACTTGGAGCAATTAAAAAAATAATTAAAAAACCAGTTTCTTCTTTTCAACCAAGTGTTTCTTCATTTACACCGCCAATAACCCCCAAACCAACACCACCAAAATTTGAGCCCACTCCCATAGAACAAGTAGAAAAGGAACCGAAACCCAAAAAATCAACCGAAACTCCCTCAGACTGGCTAAAACCAAAAATATTTAAAGGAGGAGGATTAATTTAATAATAAGACCTTCGAGGTAAGCAAATTCATCTAACATCTAACTTCTAACACCTAACACCAAACATCTAACACTTAACATATAATTCTAACTAATTCTAACACCTCCGAGGTGTTATAGATTCGTCACCTCGGAATATTTTTATAGAAACACGCTATAACATGTCTTTACTTAAAATTAAACCAATCTCCCAATCTCCATTAATCTCTACTTATCTCCATTTATCTCTATTTATCTCTATTTATCTCTATAAATCTCTATTTATCTCTCTTTCACATTCGCATCATTCGTATTTTTTTAACTTTTACACTACTTTTTACACAAAATTTACACTATGTTTATACTATAATTTCAGTATATGAACTTTTTAATCTTCGTTTTCATTTTTGGTTTTTTTTCTTTAGGATTATTTTTATATTTTTTTTTAAAAAAACTGGAAGAAAAAACAAAAATCTCAGAAGAACTAATTGAATGGTTAAAAAATACCACCCAACTTACTGATCAAAAATTAAGTCAACAAATGACTGCTTTTAATCAACGGTTGGACAAAGCTGCTTTTGTTATTTCACAGCTACAAAAAAATGTCGGTGAACTTTCAGAGATTGGTCGAGGAATCAAAGAATTACAACAATTTCTTTCTTCGCCAAAAATAAGAGGTAATCTTGGTGAACAAATTCTAAAAGATTTTTTAAAACAATACTTTCCAAAAGAAAGCTTCAAACTCCAATACCAGTTTAAAAATGGTGAGAAAGTGGATGCGGTTATCTTTACCTCATCAGGAATTATCCCAATTGATGCTAAATTTCCCTTAGAAAATTTTAAAAAATATCTTTTGTCCCAAAATGAAGAAGAAAAAAATAACTTTAAAAAAGAGTTTATCGCCAATGTTAAAAAACATATCCAAGCAATTTCTAAAAAATATATTCTTCCTGAAGAAAAAACTGTTGATTACGCTTTAATGTATATCCCCTCAGAAAAAATTTATTACGAAGTAATAAGTAACGATGAAATTTTTGAATATGCAGGACAAAAAATGGTTTTACCAGTCTCACCTTTGAGTCTTTATGCCTATGTGAAAGCCATTCTTCTTTCTTTAGAAGGTCAAAAAATTGAGGAAAAAGCAAAAAAAATTGTTAGCCTTTTAGCGGCGATTAAAAAAGACTATCAAAAAATTGAGGAGGATTTTTTAGTTCTTAACAAACACTTAAACAACGCTTATAATCAATCATCAAATGTAGGACGACTCATTCAAAATTTAGGACAAAAATTATTTTCTTTTAACTTAATCGAAGAAGAAAATAAAAAATTACCGTAAAAAAAATTATGAAAATTAAATTCTTCTTTGAAATTAAAGAAGAAGACAAAATTACAAGTTACCAACTTGTTGATCTTATCTTAAAAAATCGAAAAATAGAAAACGTTGAGGAATTTTTAAACCCAAAAAATCCTTTAAATATTTCTCTTTCTGATTTTAACTCCTCATTTAAAAATGAATTTCAAAAATCTTTAGCGATTCTAAAAACAGTCAAAGAAAAAAATCAAATGGTTGTTGTCTATACCGATTATGATGCCGATGGCATTACTGGAGGAGCGATTTTATGGGAAACCTTGTATTTATTAGGTTTTAAAGTCATGCCCTATGTCCCCAATCGAAAAACTGAAGGGTATGGTTTCTCCCTTTTTGGAATTGATAATGTTATAAAAAAATTTAATCCAGCTTTAATCATCAGTGTCGATCACGGAATTACCAAAGTTAAAGAAGTTGCCTATGCCAAAGAAAAAGGAATAAAAATTATTATTACCGATCACCATCTAAAAGGAGAAATTCTTCCCAAAGCCGATGCCATTTTTCATATTCCTACTCTATCAGGAGCTGGCGTCTCATATTTTTTTAGTAAGGAGATATTTAGAAATTTTGAAAAAAATGTAGGGAACAGGCATGCCTGTTCCCTACTGGAAAATAATTTTTCTAGTGATTATCTGGCTTTGGCATCAATTGGGACGGTGGCGGATTTAGTCCCACTGATTGGTCTCTCAAGATCGCTGGTTAAGTACGGTCTTGAGAATTTTTCAAAAACCCGTCGGGTTGGAATTAAACATATTTTAAAAGAGGCTGGTATTGAAGATAGAAAAATTAGTCCTTATGAAATTGGTTTTATTATTGCTCCTCGAATCAATGCCGTTGGTCGACTAAAAGATGCCACCGATGCTCTTAGGCTTTTGTGTACCAAAAAAGAAGAAAGAGCAAAAAATTTAGCCTCGTATTTGGGACAAAAAAATAAACAAAGACAGGATTTGGTAGAAAAAGCGGTTTTGGAAGCAAAAAAAATCTTGGCCTTTGAAACAAAAAACTTTTCTTTTTTACCAAAAATCATTATTCTTCATTCAGAAAAATGGGAGGAGGGAATTATTGGCTTGGTTGCGGCAAAAATGGTTGAGGAGTTTTACCGACCAACGATAATTCTTACTAAAAACGATGGTTTTTACAAAGGATCAGCCAGATCCATCCCCTCTTTTCATATTACCAATTTTTTGAGAAATTTAAAAAATTATCTTCTTGATGTTGGCGGTCACGCGCAAGCGGCGGGTTTTACCATTGAAGAGAAAAAACTTTCTCAATTTAAAAAAGAAGCAGAAAAACTTGCCAAAACAATTTTAAAAGAGACTGATTTAGAAAAAGAAATTGTTGTTGACTTAAAACTTCCCATTTCTAAAATTAATCTCAAATGGGTAAAACTTTTAGAACAACTTCATCCTTTTGGCATGGGTAATCCTCAACCGCTTTTTTTTAGTGAAGGGAAAATTTTTGATGTTAAGTTTGTGGGCAAAGATAATAAACATTTAAAAATATATCTTACCGACGAAAATGAAAAATCAATCTTAGAAGTGATTGCTTTTAATCAGGCAGATATTTTTAAAAATCTTTTTCGTAATCAAAAAATTAAAGTCGTTTATAGTTTAGAGGTTGACCGTTGGGGGGGTAAAGAAAAAGTTGTGGGAAAATTAATTTACTTTTTGGGGTGACTGACGGGATTCGAACCCGCAACCCTCTGCTCCACAGGCAGATGCTCTAACCAATTAAGCTACAGTCACCAGAATTTATCTAAATTATATCAAATTTTAAGAGGTGGGTGTTGGAGAAGGAGTAGGAGTAAAAGTTGGAGTTAGACTTTGGGTTGGAGTCAACTTTCTTAAACAGCGAAAATAATCTTGAGTGGTGCAACCTTTGCCTAATTTCTCTTTGATTTTTGCGCAATCGGTTTCATTGCAAGAAAGCACAATTGGGGTATTGGTGGGTTTTGTTTTAATCTCTAAACTTTGAATAGGAGTAGGAGTAGCAGAAGTTTTTGATTGAGATTGGGAGAAAGACGTTGGTGTAGCTTGCGGTAAAGTCGCTGAGGATTGAGTCTCTGTCCCTTTGGTGGTAAAGGTCCAAGGAACACCACCATTGTCGTATTTTTTATCCCCAATTCTTATTTGAAAATAATAAGTAGTTTGGGGAGAAAGAAGAGTTAATTCAACCAGATGATTTTTTGTTCTTGATACTTCTGGAGCAAAAAAATTTAAAGCCGTTGGCGTTGTTCCGTATTCTATCACCCCTTGGGTTTCAATACCAGTGGTCCAAGAAATTTTGGCCGTGTTTTGAGAAATATCAGAAATAACAACATCTCTTGGCTCCATATCTGACGCCCGAGTAAAAACCCCACCCATATTCCAAGCCATTATTCCCAAAATTACTGCAATCACCGTTCCAATAATTATTGAGCTTATTTTAGTAATTTTTGGGTTAAAATTTAACATAATTTATTATTTTAATATAAATAATTTTAACCCGCCGCCAATTAAAAACAAAATTGCTCCTGGAATGGCAAAATTGATTAAATTTTCAAAAATACCGCTTTTGGGTAATGTTTGTGGTTGATTGTTGTTTGAAGAATTTGATTCATCGCTACTAGAAGAAGAATTTGATGAAGAAATAGATGAACTCCCACCACTTCCTGAGCCAACGGAAATTGCTGCTTTATAATCAGAAGAGCATTGTAAAATATTGGTCGCATTGGCATCGCTTTTTACAATTTTTGAATTATTACAATCAAAACTTAAATTGGCAGTCCCATCTTTTAAACCTTTAAAAGTAATGGTGGCTAAAGTGCCGCTACCAGTTTTTGAACTTGCTGGATCATCAACGAAAGCTGCTATATAAATCCTTCCAGCTGTTCCCGTTTCGTTAGTTACGGTGGGAAAAAAACTCCCCGCCGTAATATTTTCTACCGATAAAAAAGAATTGTCATAGTTAATATAAGCATCAGCGCCATTTATTTGTTCACCACCAGTATCGATATTAACCTGAACCTGAACTGTTTGACCAACGCCAACCGAATAACTGCTTTTATCAAAACTAAAAGTGGCGGCTTCAACCACCAAAAAACTTGGTAAGAAAAAAAATATTAAGAGTAAAAAAAGAAGTGTTTTTTTCATCAAAATTAATAATAACCCAAAAGTTTTTTTATTTCAAGATAATCTTTGGTGTCAAAATATTATTTTGATTATCTACCAATTTGGATGTGTATTTTCCCCATGTGTTTTTTAGATTTATTTTAATTGGTTTTGTCAACTTAATTTCAATCACTGGTGTTTCACTAAAAACGGTTGGTTGACTAAAATTAAGTTTTTTAACCCCAGTTAAAACCAAAAAATTTTCTTTTTTTGTTTGATATAAAGAAAAAGATGACAACAAAGAAGAAGAGGTTAAAACCGAAGAATTGGTCATATCTTCTTTCTCAACAATAAAATCAAAACCAACAATATCGTGATTGTAAGAAGAAGCAAAAATTTGATAAGTAAAATCATCAACTTTTTTTAAGACAACCACCACTTCCTCAAAATTGGTAGTTGTTGATGAAATTAATTTTGAAGAGGAAAAGAATTCTTCTTTTGACTCTTTTGGTTTTTTTCCTTTAAAAACAAAAATCCCAAAAAGAGCGATAATTAAAAGAAAAAAAGAAAAACCAATGATTTTTAAAATTTTTTTTGAGTCTATCATTGTTTTTATTCTTCATCGGTTTTAACTGATAAGGCGTATAAAACCATCGACCAATCTTGAGTATCAACCCTACCGTCTAAGTTTAAATCAGCGATGGAAACAACCGTCGGGTCGGTTTTTCCTAGGTTATTGCGAATATAAGAAGTATCCAAGGAATCAACCACTCCATCTTGAGCGCCATTTACTGGTAAATCACCGGCCAAAAGATAGATTTTTGAAAAGTCTAAATGATTTTGACCAGAAGATAAAGTAATTGCGTGACCTGCTTGACAGCGATAACTGCCGCCAGTTGTCTCAGAAGGATCTTTGTCGCAAATCTTTTTTTGAATGTGTTTTGGGCCTTTGATTAAAAGATAATATTTCTGACCTGGGGTTACTTGAGCGGGTAAGTTGACTGTTCCCTCCCAAATTAAAGCATCAGTGTTAGAATTTCTATTATTAGTTAAGGTAAAGTCGCCGTCAACAGAAACCGGTGAAGAAAGATTACCACCAGAAACTTTTATTTTTACCTTGATTGTTTTTTGAGAAACCTCAGTTGGTTGACGCATCACTCCTTGGAATTTAAGTTTTAGCTTTAAACTAACCGAACCTTTTTTATAAGTAGGAGTTGGGGTTGGGGTATGGGTAATTTTTAAAGTTGGACTCCCCGTCACCACAATATAATTAAGAACGCGGCTACCTGTTTTTAAATTATTATTCCAAGTGTAACAATTTTTAACACAATTTTGACAATTGGAAGAAAAAGCAT
>JAPYWZ010000040.1 GCA_028276105.1 Microgenomates group bacterium
CCAGCTTTAAAGTACCAAATGAATGAAGGAATAAAAAAAGAGAAACAGAAATTTGGCTTTTGTTTGGTTCAAGATGCCGCCTCACGATTAAATCGAATTGTTGTTGATTCCCTTTTAAAACATAATTTAAAAGCCCTCTCCTTAAATTCTTCATCGATGATAGTGACCAAAAACGGAAAAATTAAAAAATTTTTTCCTTATCCACTTTTTTCCATCCTTAATTTAGGTTTGATTCCGGTAACTTATGGCGATATCGTTTTTGATGAGGAAAAAGGAAGTTTTATTTTGTCAACCGAGAGGATTTTAAATTTTTTAGCTTTATTTTTGAAAAAAAAAGGTTTTAAAATCGACAAAATTATTCACAATGGTTTAACCCAAGGAGTTTTGGATGAAAAAGGAAAAACAATAGAAAAAATTACTTTGAAAAATTTCTCTAAGATTGAGAAAAATTTTTATCAAACCTTAGGCTTTGATGTGACGGGAGGAATGTTACATAAGGTTAAAGAAAGTCTTTATTTAACTAAATATGGAATAAAAAGCTTTATTATTAACGGGACAGCCGAGAAAAATCTTTTAAAAAAAGCTCTTTTGGGAGAGGAAGTTTTGGGCACTTGGATAATTTAGAGGGTAGGAAGGCTAAATTCGATACCGTTTGGACCAATTTTGATGATCCCCAAAATATTCCCAGTAATTAATCCCCAAACAGCAAGCATAACAAAAATTAAAAACATCCCAATAACCGCGTTGGTAATTTTTGCTTGGGCTTTGGCAATTTTTTCTTTTTCTCCACCAGAGACGGTCCAATCATAAGCACCCCAAAGTAAATAAATGATTAAAAAAATTCCCGCTATTATAATAAAAAGTCTAATGCCAATTTCAAAAAGTTTAGCTAAAGCCACAGTTGGATCGCCCCCTAATATTCCAATACCGGGTGGGGGTGAGATTTGACCAATAACTTCATCGGCCTGAGCCAAAACCTTTATCATATTTTTTAAAAAGGTAAGATTGATTCAATTCTAAGAATTTTTCCAATAATTCTTACCAAAAGAAAACTGCTAACAATTAAAATCAGTCCCAAAACGGCAAAACTAATAGTTTTTTGCGCTTTGGCTACTGTTTCTTTGTTTTCGCCCGCCGTTAAGATTTTAAAAGCCGCTTGAAAAAGGATTATAAGAAAAAAAACAGCCACCGCCGTCATTATCAGCGGTAAAATTATTTTCATTAAACTGGGAACGGTGGCTATTTTTGCGGGAGCAAAATTAGTGGGATTTATTTCTATGGCATAAACCATAAAAAAATTTTAAAGAAAATGATTTTTAAAGTCAAGGGGACTAATAACTTTATGGATAATTTACCAAAACATATTGCAATTATTCCTGATGGCAACAGGCGTTGGGCTAAAGAAAAGGGGCTACCTACTTTTGATGGACACAAGAAGGGTTTTAACCAAGCAATAGAAATTGGTAAAAAGGCAAGAGAGTTGGGAATTAAAGTTTTAACTCTTTGGGCTTTTTCTACTGAAAACTGGAAAAGAAAAAAAGAGGAAGTTTCGTATTTGATGGATCTTTATTACCAAATGATTGAAAGAAACATTAAAGACGCATTAAAGGAAGAGATAAGAATTATTCATCTTGGACGGAAAGATCGAATCGGAAAAAATCTTTTAAAAAAAATTGAAGAAGCAGAAGAAAAAACAAAAAATTTTGATAAATATTATTTAGCTATCGCATTAGATTATGGAGGAAGAGATGAAATTATAAGAACAATAAATAAAATAAATCAATCAAAAATAAGCATTAAAAATTTTTCTGAGGAAAAAATTAATCAATTTTTAGACACCAAAGATCTTCCGTATCCCTACCCTGATTTAGTGATTCGAACAAGTGGGGAAATAAGAACTTCGGGTTTTATGATTTGGCAAGCCGCTTATTCTGAATGGATTTTTTATCCAAAATATTTTCCCGATTTTACCCCTTTTGATTTAGAAAAATCCATTAAAGAATATAAAAAAAGAAAAAGACGTTTTGGTGTATAATATTTTTATGTTTCTTCCTTCTTTTACTATCACTAACAAAATTTTAACCAACATTGCCAAAATTGAAGCGGCCGAGGAGATAATCAAAAACGCTCCACTTCTTCCCTTGTGGGAAAAACAGTTTAAACAAGATGCAATTGTCCGCGCTGTTTATCACGGGACTCATATCGAAGGCAATCTTTTAAATAAAGAGGAGGCAAAAGATGTTCTTTTGGGAAAAGAGGTGGCGGCCCGTCCACGTGATATTCAAGAGGTGATAAACTATCGCAAAGTGATTGAGTTTATCGATGAGGAAGCCAAGAAAAAGATTGAGAAAATTACCGAACAGTTAATAAAAAAACTTCACAAAATTATTACCGACAAAATTTTACCACCAGAAGAACAAGGAGAGTATAGAAAAAAACAGGTTGTTATTCGCAACTCTCAAACGGGAGAAGTGACTTTTCGACCACCGCCACCGATTGAAGTGCCGTTTTTGATGCGAGAATTTGTTTATTGGTTAAATACGTGGGATTTTCAAAAAATTCATCCGGTTTTAAAGGCGGGAATCGCTCATCATGAGTTGGTAAGAATTCATCCTTTTTTGGATGGTAATGGCAGAGTGGCAAGAATTTTGGCCACTTTGATTCTTTTTTTGGGAGGATATGATATTCGCCGATTTTTTTCTTTGGAGGAATATTACGATAAAGACGCTTTTTCTTATTATGAGAATTTACAAAAGGCTTCTTCTGGTGACTTAACTTCTTGGCTTGAGTATTTTACCTTAGGGGCGGCCAGCGAATTTGAAAAGATAAAAGAAAAAGTTTTAAAGCTTTCCAAAGATATCAAACTTAAGCAAAAAATTGGCGGGCAGCAAATATTTTTAACAGAAAGACAGATGAAAATTGTAGAGTATATTCAAGAAGTGGGATATCTTCAAAATCAAGCGTTTAAAACTCTTTTTCCTGATATTTCCGAAGATACGGTTTTGCGCGATTTAAAAGATTTGATAAATAAAGGTTTAATTAAAAAAGTTGGCTCAACTAAAAACGCCCGTTATATCATAGTATGATTTTTAAAGATCTAGCCTCTTATTTTGAAAAAATCGAAAAAACTACCAGTAGGTTGGAGATAACCAAGCTTTTAGCCCAACTTTTTAAAAAGTTAACCGCAAAAGAATTGGAGATGACAGTTTTTCTTCTTCAAGGACGGGTGGCTCCTTTGTATGAAAAAGTGGAATTTGGGATGGCGGAAAAAATGGTGATTAAAGCGGCGAGTTTGGCTTTGAATCTTGAGAGTAAATTTTTTATGAAAGAGTATAAAAAAATTGGGGACTTGGGGGAAACGGTTGAGTATTTTAAAAAACAAACGCCGTCTTTTGAAGAAAAAAAATTGTCAATTAAGGAGGTTTTTGAGACTCTTTATCAGATTGCCACTTGTGCCGGCGAAGGTTCCCAGGAAAAAAAAATTGGTCTTCTATCAATGTTAATTCGTCAACTTGATCCTTTGTCTTGTTGCTATTTGGTAAGAATTCCCACCGGTGTTTTGCGTTTGGGTTTTTCGGATATGACTATTTTGGATGCTTTGTCATGGATGGAAAAAGGAGATAAAAGTTTACGAGAGATTATTGAAACAGCTTATCATGTCAGACCCAATTTGGGATATATTGCTAAAGTGATTAAAGAAAAAGGCGTTTCTTTTTGTAAAAAAATAACACCCTCGGTTTTTACCCCGATTTTGATGATGAAGGCAGAAAGACTTTCCTCGGCCAAAGAAATTTTGGAAAAAATTGGCCGGTGTGCGGTTGAGTCAAAATATGATGGTTTTCGTTTACAAATTCATTATTCTAAAGAAGAAAATCAGGTAAGAATTTTTTCGCGCAACTTGGAAGAAGTGTCTTCTATGTATCCTGATATTGTTTCTGGGGTGAAAAATGAAATAAAAGCGAAGAATATTATTTTTGAAGGTGAAGCTATTGGTTTTGATCCACAAACTGGTAACTTTCTTCCTTTTCAAGAAACGGTTCAGCGAAAAAGAAAATATGGAGTAGAAGAAAAAAGTAAAGAAATTCCTTTAAAACTTTTTGCTTATGAGCTTTTGTATTTAGATGATTCTAGCTTCATTCATCATCCATTTGAGGAAAGAAGAAAAGCTTTGGAAAAAGTGGTTACCCAAAAAAAAGATATTTTTAAAAATACGATTTTGTTAGCTTCTCAACAGATTGTTTCTTCAGAGAAAAAATTGGAGCTTATTTTTTACGATGCTGTTAGTCGAGGATTGGAGGGGATTGTCGCCAAAAAACTCGATGGTATTTATCAAGCAGGTGCTCGGGGGTGGAACTGGATAAAGTTTAAAAGAAGCTATTCCTCAAAAATAGAAGACACCATTGATTGTTTGGTGATGGGTTATGATGTGGGGAAAGGGAAAAGAGCCTCTTTTGGTATTGGGGCCTTTTTAGTTGGGGTTTTTGATGAAGACAATGACTTATATGTGACTGTTGCTAAAATTGGCACCGGTCTTTCTGATGAAGAGTGGCGACTTCTTTTTCAAAAATGTCAAAAGATAAAAGTGAAAGATAAACCAAAAAATTATCTCGTTGATAAAACGATGGAATGTGATGTTTGGGTTTTGCCGTCTTTGGTGGTTGAGATTCGGGCTGATGAGATTACTCGTTCTCCAGTTCATACAGCCGGAAGAAAAATGAAAAAAACAAAAACCGGCCAAGCCGAGGAAGTTGATGTTCCTGGTTTTGCTTTAAGGTTTCCAAGATTGGAGCGTTTTCGTGAGGATAAAAGTTTTTCTGAAGTAACTACTTTAAAAGAACTAGAGAGTCTTTGTCACAGTCAAAAACGATGAGAGACTAAATTTTTAATTAAGCGCCAAGGATAGTTTAGAAAAAAAATCCAAGGAGTTTTAACAATTCTTCTTGATGAGGCATAAACAATCAAATTAAAATCATAAATAATCTTTCCGTTATTTTTTAAAATATGTAAAGATAAATCAATGTCTTCATGGATATTTTTTTCATCAAAACAAACTTCCTTTTTTATTTTTTCCCAAATTTTTTTTGAAATTGCCATATTTGGGCCAAGTAACGTTTCACCTTTTTGTAAAATTTTTATTAAAATAAGATAAATATTTGAAAAAAAAGCAGTTTTTAAAAAAAAATCATAAAAAATAATTGGGCCGGTTAAACCATCGATTTTATTTTTTGAAAAATTTTCTTTTATTTTTTTTATCCAGTTTTTCGGTAAAATTGAGTCAGCGTCGCAGCGAACTAAAATATCCCCTTTGGCTTTACTAAATCCTTTGTTTCTGGCAAAAACCACTCCTTTCTTTTTTTCCTTAACGATTTTAATTGGAAGGCTTTTTTTATATTTTTTGACAATGTTTATCGTGTTATCGGTGCAGTTATCATCAACGATAATTATTTCATCAGGTTTTTCGATCTGTTTTTCAAGACTATCCAAACACGGACCAATATATTTTTCTTCATTAAAAACAGGAATAATCAGCGAAACTTTCATTTTTTTATTATAATTTTAAAAATATGGCTTATTTTTTCTCTTTTATTATACCAACTTTAAACGAGGAAAAGTTTTTACCACGGCTTCTTTCAGATTTAAAAAATCAAAAAGAAAAAAACTTTGAGGTAATTATTGTTGATGGCTTATCAGAGGATAAAACAAAAGAAATTGCTAAAAAAAACTGGCAAATACCAATTAACTTTTTTGAGAGTGAAAAAAGAAATGTTTCCTTTCAAAGAAATCTTGGTGCCAAAAAAGCAAAAGGGGAGTATCTTATTTTTTTAGACGCCGATAGTCGTGTTTATAAAAACTTTACTCAAAATTTAAAGAAAATCATTAACAAAAAAAAAGGATTGGTTTTTCTTCCTTCGCTTGTTCCTGAAAAAAAAGAACCCCAACTTGATTTAATCTTTAAATTGATTAATTTTTTTGTTGAGATTTCGCAATCATTTCCTAAACCTTTTTCGGCCGGTGGATCAATTATTATTGATAAAAATTTTTTTGAAAAAATTGGTGGATTTGATGAAGATACCTATTTGGCAGAAGACCATAATCTAATTTATAAAGCTACCTTTTGGGGAGTAAAGGCAAAATTTCTTTCAAAAATAAAAGTAAAATTTTCTTTACGTCGATTAAAAAAAGAGGGTGAGTTAAAGCTTTTTTATAAATATTTGTATGCTTCGCTTTACTTTTTAACCAAAGGAAAGATTGATAAAAAAATTTTTCCTTA
>JAPYWZ010000041.1 GCA_028276105.1 Microgenomates group bacterium
AAATAGTTTTCTTTGGTTATGATTTTGGTTATTGCTTTTGGATAGGCTTTTTTAAAATCTAAAAGATGAGTTTTTTTTGGTTTGGTAAATTTAAACTCAAAAGCAAAAAGTTTTCCTTCTCTTTCCTCAATCCAATCAACTTCTTTTTTCTCCCAGGTGCGCCAAAAATAATTATTAGCATAGATTCTTTTGTAAGCCTGTTTTTTTAGTCGTTCCATTACCAAAAAATTTTCCCACAAAGCGCCAACATCATTTCTTTTATCTAAAGAGTTAAAGTTTAAAATTAAAGCATTCCGGACTCCGTTATCAAAGAAGTAGTATTTACTTTTTTTATTAACTTCGCCTCTTAAATTTCTTGAAAAACCACGGAGATTATAAAGAATAAATGATTTCTCAAAAAGGTCAAGATAGCGAGCAACAGTTTTAACATCGATATTTAAAGTATTGGCAAGTTCATTATAAGAAACTTCGCTGCCTACTTGAAAAGCCAAAAGCCTTAAAAGATCAACTAAAATTTTAGCTCCTTTTACTTTTTCTAATTCTAAAATATCTTTTAAAAGATAAGAATTGACTAGTTCATTTAAAACTTCTATTTTTTTTTCTTTAGCGGTGCTTGTGATAACTTCTGGATAACTACCAAAAATTAAAAAATCAGACAGTTTCTCTTTTAATTCATAAGGGTTATTGATTTTTATAAGTTCAAGCTGCGATAAAGGATAAAGAGTAAGTGTAATTTTTCTTCCAGTTAATGGTTCACCAATCTGGCCTGATAAATCAAAACTTGATGAACCGGTAACAATTAATTTTAAATCAGGAATATTATCAACTATTAGTTTTAGATTAATGCCGATGTTTGGTATTTTTTGCGCCTCATCAATCACTAAAAGTTGGTAGCCGGAACAGAATTCAGAGAGTTGTTTTAATCTTTGAGAAGAAAGAATTTCTTGGATAGATAAATCATCACCAGTGACCAATTTATATCTTAATTTTTGTTTTTTAAGGAATTTTTTTAAAAGAGTGGTTTTACCAACCTGTCTTGGACCATAGATAACTAAAACCTTTTTTGGCAAAAGAAATTGATTTAAATTTTCAAAATAACGTGGTAAAAGCATATTTTTTATAATATCATAAATCCACAAAATTGTCAAATTTTATGGAATTTAAATCCACAAAATTTTTTATTCTTTCCAAACTACCCACAAAACGGCAAAAATAACTTGAGGGTTGAAAAAGATTAAGATTTTTTTCCATAAAGGAAAAGGAGAAAGAATAAAAAGATTTTTAAAACGGTTAATGCCGGGGTGGAGGCGGGATTCGTCGTTGAAGATGTTGATTGTGTTTAAATGTTGTGTAAAAAATGATGTAAATGTTGTATAAAAGTTGTATAAAAATTTTGTAAAAAGGAGTGTAAAAGTTAAAAAATATAATACGAATGATGCGAATGAGAAATAGAGATAAATAGAGATTTATAGAGATAAATGGAGATAAGTAGAGATAAATTAAGATAGATGGAGATTTATCGGGATTTAAAAAATATTTAAGTTGACAAAGGAGAAGTTTTTATTATATAATTCTTAAAGTGATAAAATTTTATCACTAAAAGAATTATGGATTTTCAATCGTTACGCTTAAAAGCCGCTGATAGTTTGGTTTTTCGGTATCAAGATGTTTTAAAATGGTTTCCGAAAGATAATGAAGGAACAATAAAACAAAATTTAAAATTTTGGACAAAAAAAGGTTGGCTTGAGCGGATTATAAAAGGAGTGTATAAATTTAAAGAAAAAGAGATTAAAGAAGAATTTTTTTTATCTTCTTTTTTTGATCAAAACTCATACATTAGTCTTGAGTCGGCTCTTTCTTTTTATGGCATGATTCCTGAGTATCCCTATGCGATAACCGCGGTCACAACTAATAAAACGAAAAAATTAAAAACCAAATACGGGGTTTTTTTATATCGAAAAATTAAAACTGATTTATTTTTTGGCTTTAAAACTCTTTCTTATGATAATTTTTCTTATCGTATCGCTACTTTGGAGAAGGCCCTTTTTGACTTTATTTATTTTAGCCAAAGGCAAATAAAAGATAGTTCTTATTTTGAGGAGATGCGTCTTAACTTTCCAAAAGATTTTTTATGGAAAAAATTTTTATCGTGGTTGTCATTAATCAAAAATAAAAATTTAATTTTTTATCTTAAAGATTATGCTTATCAATAAAAATCTTTGGCAGGAGATTTTAGAAGAAGGAGAGCGTTTGGGAATCCCAAAAACAAAAAAAAGAGGAATTATTCGTGAGTATCTTCAGACGCAAATTCTTTATCATCTTTATAATTTAAAAGATAGCCGTTATCTTATTTTTACTGGTGGCACCGCTTTAAGATTTTTGTATGGTAATGGTAGACTTTCTGAGGATTTAGATTTCGATCTTTTAAAAAAAGATCTACCTTTAAAAAAGATTTTAAAAGCAGTGATTAAAAAACAAAAAGGAGAAGAAGAAATTGAGCTAAAATTAAAGGAAAACAAAAATGGCGCTTCAGCATATTTTAAATATAAGAAAATACTTTTTTATTTGGGTATTTCTTTATTAGAAGAAGAGAAATTAACAATAAAATTTGACTTTAGTTATCCAGAAGACAAAATAGAACCGATTCAAAAGACGTTTGCTAAGTTCGGGTATTTTCAAAATGTTTTAACTTATGATGAAAGTAGTCTTTTAAGTTTTAAAATCAGGGCTTTATTGACAAGGAAGACGGAAAGAGGAAGGGATCTTTATGATATTGCCAAACTTTTTTCCAAAAATATTACTCCTAATTTTTCAATAAAATTTTTAAAAGAGAAAAAAATAAAAACAAAAGAAAAGGCTTTGATGTTTATAAAAGCATGGTGTAAGGAACATAGAAAAATATTACCTCATTTAAAAAAACAGCTGCAGCCATTTTTGGTTAATGAAGAGGAAGTAAATTATTTAGATTTATTTATTGATTAATTTATACATAACAATCATATTTTTAAAATTTAAATTTTTTTAAATTACGTTTTAACTGCCATATTCACTTTTTTATTCTTTTATATCACCTCAAACTTCTAATTTTGTCGCCTATCGTCTATAGAAAAACAAAAAGTGTTTTTGTATGGTATCTATTAAAATGAGGGGTAATTTTGTTTACCAACGCTTGGGAGAAAAACTTGCTAAACTAAGAAAAGAAAAATCCCTCTCCCAAGATGATCTTTCCTCACTTTGCGATGTTGATAGAACTTACATTGCCAGAATTGAAAATGGTAAAGCCAACCCTTCGTTTAAAGTCTTAATGAAAATTGCAAGAGGATTAAGAATAAGGGTTTCTAAACTTTTGGAGGGGGTGTAAAAAGAGGGTAAACATTGTGTAAAAGGTAGTGTAAACGTTGGGTAAATATTGTCTAAATAGTGTAAAAGTAGTATAAATGTTTAGTAAATTTTAATTTAAATCCAAAAATAATTTTTTATTTTTTTCCAAACTACCCACAAAACGGCAAAGATAACCTGTGGATTGAAAATAATTAAAATCTTTTTCCAAAAAGGAGAAGGGGAGAAAATAAAAAGATATAAAAAACGTTTGATGCCGGCGCGGATGCGTGGTTCGTCGTTGAAAATATTTATCTTTGTTAATTTATTAATTAGTTTGCGGGTTAACGGGTTAACGGGTTGAATAGACCTAATAAATAAAAGAGGAACTGAGGTTTTGTAATATTTTTTAAGAAGAAAAAAAACAGGAAAAACAAAGTTATTTAATTGATATTTTTTAATAATTAAGGCAACCTCTTGCCAACTTTTTATTGAAATTTTACTTTTTTTAATTACTTTATCCAAAAAATCATAGCGAAAAGCACCACTAAAGTTGTGATGGAAAAGATGAAGAGAAAGATAAAGTATTAAGTAGTAAGTATTAAGTATTAAGAATTTTTCGTTATTAATCTTTATTTTTCTTTTGGTTTTTAAAAATTCTTCAGTTAGGTTATCAATTAATTTTTGAGGATATAAGACTTCAAGTTTGCCTAATTGGGTCATCATAAAAACCACTTCCAAATGTAAATCAAAAACAACGACAAAACCATTAATTGTTTTAAAGTAAGCATTTTCTACCTTTTTATCTTGAAGTTTCTTTTGAAAAGAAGATAAAGAGGTGTCGGCCTTTTGATAGCCAAAAGAAAACAAAATCTTTTCTGCCTTTTGAAAATCTTTTTTGTCAATCAACACATCACAATCAGCGTAAAGACGCTGCGGATTAGTGCCTTCAAAATAAAGATGAAGGGGTAAGCCTTTTAAAAAAACATAATTGATATTCTCTTTATCAAACTCTTTTTTGATTTTAATAATTTCTGAAAAATAATAAGTTGATTGGATAAGATACAGGGTTTCTGGTTTAAAAATCTTCCCATTGCGTTTGATTTGATAAACTTTACCCAAAATTTGTTTGGGATAGATTTTACCGTCAGAATTTAGATTGCTATCACCTTTAGTAATTAAATATTTTTTTGTTTTATAAATTACCCGATGAGTAATTAGTTGATTTTTCTTTTTAAAAATAATTAAATCATTGACTTTAATTTTCAAAAAAGGGGTTTTTTTAAAGTAAACTACGTCATTGGGTCTTAAAATTGGAAGCATGCTTTGGCCGGTTGATTTTAAAGGAAGAGTTTTAAGATGAAGAAGTTTTTTAAAAATTTTGTTCATATCCTCTATTTTATCATTGACATTTTATTTTCTTGTTATTTTTTTAAAAAAGAGATATCATTTTTTTATGAGCGTTGATTGTTTTTTGGAGAAAAACTTTTTTTTAATGCTGGCTTTGGATCATCGGCAAAGTTTTATAAAAATTCTTTCCAAAGAAAGAAAAATAGTTTCTAGGGAAGAAGTAATTAACACAAAAAAAAGAATTTTGGAGGTTTTATATTCTTATTTCTCCGGTGTTCTTTTGGATGTTGAGTACGGGCTTAAAGCCTATCAGTTAATTGAAAAAACCCCAAAAAAACCTTATCTTTTAGCTATCGAAGAAAGTGGGTTTTTCGAAGAAGATGGTGAGCGGTTTAATAAACTTCAGTATTCCGTTTTAGAGTTAAAAAAAATGGGTGCTTCAGGAGTAAAATTGCTTTTGTATTTTAATCCATTTTTAAAATCCGCCCGGTATCAATTGGAATTGGCAAAAAAAGTTTTAAAAGACTGCCGGAGTTTAGATTTGCCTTTGTTTTTGGAAATTGTTACCTACCAACATGAAAAGACTTTAGAAATAAAAGAAAACTTTGTGCTAAAAGCGGTTGAGAGATTTTTGGCAGAAAGTATCTACCCTTCGGTTTTTAAATTAGAATATCCAGGAAGTGAGGAAGCCTGTCAAAAATTATCGGCGATGCTTAAGGAAATTCCTTGGATTCTTTTAACGCGGGGTGATTCGTTTTTATCTTTTAAACATAAACTTTATTTTGCCGTAAAAAATGGGGCGGCCGGTTTTTTGGCCGGAAGAGCTTTGTGGCAGGATGTTATTGGTAAAAACGAAGAAGAAAAAGAAAAAATGTTTACCGAAGTTTTGCCAAAGAGGTTTTTAGAAATCAAAGAGATTGTATGGCAAAGATAAGATATTTTTTTTTATTGGTCGTTGGTTTTTTATTATTGGTTTTAATTTTTTATAAAAAGCCACAAAAATTCATTTCTTATTCAATTGAAGGCAAAACTTACAAGCTTCTTCCCGCCAAAACACCTCTTGAGCATCAAAAAGGACTAATGTTTTATCGCAGAAAAAAAGAGTTAAAAGGAGCCGATGGGATGATTTTTATTTTTCCTGATAAAAATTATCGTACTTTTTGGAATAAAAACACGTTTTTGGATTTAGATGTTTATTGGTTTGATGGTGATAAGATAGTTGGTAAAGACTTTTTGCCATCAATTGAAAAAACTAAAGAAATTTTTACCGTTACCTCACCTAAAAAGGTTGATATAGTGGTAGAAATTATAAGATAAATTTTGAAGAATCAAAAACCCTAAATTCGCGGTTCTTTTAAAAATTTGGTTGGTAAAAAATTGAGATTAGATTGTGATATTAACCTAAAGCCTTTAAAAAACTTGTGTACACAAGATTTTAATAAGGTTATAGGATAAAAAAAGAAAACAAAAGAAGATAAAAAAAGAG
>JAPYWZ010000042.1 GCA_028276105.1 Microgenomates group bacterium
AACGATCAATAACCGCTACCAATTTATTGGCAAACATTGTCTCTTTTGTTTGGCAGATGGCAAAGCGATCAATTTCTTTTAAATAAAAAGTCTCATATTGATTCGATTTTAAAGCCCAGTCTATCAGACTAAGTTTAATCATATTTCTCTGATTAGGTGGTGACGGATATTTTAAAACATAAAATAACGACCGCGAGCTTCTTTTTTCTAACTTTAAATCCAAAAAATTAAAGATTTTTTTTAACTTTCTATCAACCATTTCTACATCGCTTTTTGGTTTTAAATCAAAATCCAAATCCAAAGAAAACCGATCTAAAAATCCAAGAAGAGTGGCAGCGGTTCCGCCTTTAAAATAAACATTTTGAGCAATTTTACTATCCAAAATCTCCGTCAAAAGCCGCAATAACCAAGCTTTATGTAACGAATCCTCTTTTTTTGGCAAAATCATATTTTTATTGGGTAACCAATAACTTTTTTTATTTCTTTTACTTTTTTCCAATTTATTTTTTTTGGATTATCAAAATAAAAGTTTGGGTTAAAATAAAGGATGTCTGCCACTGCCCGCTCAAGACTAGCTTTTTTTATCCCCTCTTTTTCAAAAATCTCAAAATCATTATATAAAAACTCATCTTTTAGTTTTCTTACTAAAAATGAATAAGAAGCCAAAGAAAACTTTTTTGAGATATTGGAAACTAAAGTCAAATAATGACTTTTTTGAAAAATCACTCCTTCCTCAATCAAAACTGTCTCACAACTAACATAGGCAAAACGGTGAATAAAGCCTAAAGCCAGTCGAAAAGGATTGATTTTTCCCAAAGGTAAACTGGCGTAAAAACCTTTATGAATGGGAATTAAGATCCCCTTTTTAACATATCTTTTAATGGTTGTGTAAAGGGTATTGTCATTTTTTATCCCCCAAAGCAAAGCTAAATCTTTGGTATGAAAAAGCTTCTCCTCCTGCTTTAATAATTTATCTATTTTGTACATATATGTACAGGATAATAAAACGTTTTTTATTTGTCAAGTGAATTTTTTCCTCGGTTCTTTTAAAAATTTGGTTGGTAAAAAATTGAGATTAGATTGTGATATTAACCTAAAGCCTTAAAAAAACTTGTGTACACAAGATTTTAATAAGGTTATAGGATAAAAAAGAAAGGACGTATATTGTCATGCTGTCCTCCGAGTCGGAGGATCAGCGTCCCAACAAGATCCTGAAACCTGCCTGCCGGCAGGCAGGTAAATTCAGGATGACATAAAATTGTTAATTTAAAAAAAATAATGCTATCGGTCTTAGTTACTTATATATTAAATCAACCAATTTTTAAATAGAACCTTTTTCCTCTTGACAAGAAGAAGAAGAAGAAGAAGTAAACTAAAAAAAGTTAAAAATTTTGTCATTAAACCTTATGACTGAACCAACAAAAGAAACCCAAAGACTAACACCTGAGATGATTCAACCAACTCGTGATAATTTAGTCCCACAAGAGGGTTTCTTGATTTTTTTGCCAAAAGAGGAAGCTTTAAAAATAAACAGCGAATTGTCGCATACTCTTGAAGCTCTTATGATAAATCCTCATAATATAGATAATCGTTTATATTATCTGAAATTAATATCACGAATAGGAGATTATTCTTCATTGATAACATATCAGTTAATACAACATTTGGCAGGTAACCAACTAACCCCTGAACAACAACTAACAGAAGCTAAATTCATAGAAGATCTTTTACGAAATGCTATTGTAGCAGCGGTGAGACAAATAAAGTATAAAGGATATTCTTTTAATGATCATCAAAAATTATTAAAAGAGTTTGAAGAACAGCAAAAAAAAGTTACAGAATTAAAAGAACAATTACAACAAAAATAATTTTCTTTTCTTAAAAAAACAATAATAACCAAATAACCTTTCACCTATAAATCTCCCTCCGATGGCCTAAAGTAAGAATAATTATTTTTTCATCCACCACATCAAAAATCACCCGATAATCACCAATGCGAAAACGGTAGGAGCCGATTTCGAAGTTGACAAGATGATCAGCAAAAACTAAAGGATTGTCAAAAGAGACAAAATAATCAAGTTTTTTAATGATTCTTTTTTGGACATTTTTTGGCAGTTTTTTTAAATCGCGGACTGCCTGGGGTTTAAATTCGTAAGAATACATTTTTATAAACCTAATTGCTTTTTAACTTCACTGGCTTTAATTGTTTTCTTCTCTTTTCTTGCTTTGGCAATTTTTTTTCTAAAATTTGGGGAAGACAAAGCTTCTAAATCCTCAACCAAACTTTGCCAAAGACGATCAGGAAGAAGTACTCCCAAAGATTGATCATTTTTTAAAACCCGATAAAAACTACCCGTTTTCTCTGCCTCCAAAAAAAGTCGGGTTAACCCGGCTTGGGCTTTTTGAATATTGGTAAATTTTTCATCATTGATCAGTTGTTTTATCATATTAAAGAATTATATAATGATTCTGTAATGATTGTCAAGTCGGGGTAAATTTTATAAAATTCTTTTATGACTCAAGTTTTATGTTTTGATCCAACTTCGTTAGATACTCAATCAAAGGTACGAGGAATTGGAAGATATTTACAGATTTTAAAAGAAAACTTTCCCGAATGGACTTTCTCCAATACGTTACACGTTTCACGTTATACGTTACATACCTTCATCAATCCTTTTTTTAATTTTTTACAAAAACCATTAACCTTAAAAAGAATTGCCAAAAAACAAATCGCTGTTATTCACGATCTTATTCCTTTAAAATACCCCTCAAAATTTCCCGCAGGTATTCGCGGTAATTTTAACATCTTTTTAAATAAACTTTCTTTAAAAAACTATGACTTAATTGTCACCGACTCGGAAACAAGCAAAAAAGATATCATCCAAATTTTAAAAATATCAGAGGAAAAAGTAAAAGTCATTTATCCATGCTTACCAAAAGTATTTAAAAAAGTATCAAGTAGCAAGTATCAAGTATTAAGGAAAAAAACAAAAAAAGAAAAACCCCTTACTTCTTACTCCTTACTACTTAATACTAACTTCTGTCTTTATGTCGGTGATGCTACTTGGAATAAAAATTTAGTCAATTTAGCTCGCGCTATAAAAATTGCCAATGTCACTTGTGTTTTTGTTGGGAAGATATTTGAACTCTTATCCTCACCAAAAGACAATAAAATTTTCGCAGCGAGTCAGTTGTCTGAGCAAGTGAGCGAGCCGAGTAACCCCGATTCGAGGCGACGAGGCGAGCGAACGATCCCCCGCCTAAATTACAATTTTTGGCGGGAGATGCGAGTTGATCTTGTAAGAAAATTTTCATTGTCGACATTCTCCCACCCTTGGCAAAAAGAATTAAAAAATTTTTTTCAATTAGTCAAAGATGATAAACGATTTATTTTTTTAGGCTATGTTGCCGATGAAGATTTAATCAAACTTTATCAAAAAGCCAGTTTAAATATTTTACCTTCTCGCGATGAGGGTTTTGGTTTTTCTTATCTTGAAGCCTCATCGCAAGGGTGTCCTTCAATTTTAAGTGATATTCCGGTTTTCAAAGAAATAGCTAAAGATACCGCTTTTTTTGCCAACCCAGAAAATCCCAATGACATTGCTGATAAAATCATTGAGCTTTACTTTGACAAAAACCGCCAAAAAACTTTGGGGAATGCAGCCAAAAAAAGAATTCAATTTTTTTCTTGTGAAAAATTTAAAAAAAGTTTTTTAGAAATTATTGATTAAAAAATGAACTTTTTTGTCTTTACCCAAACAATTTTGGTTGCCACCTCTTCAGCAAAAGCAACCACCGACTCTTTTTCTTTTGCCACTTATGTAATTCTTTCTCTTCTTTATATTATGATTATGCACTTTGCGGTTAATATGGGCAGTGAATTTAACCTAATGCAAATGATTTTCTTTTTTGTTTTTAGTGGCATTTTGGGATATCTTTTTTTAGGGTATGAGACGGCTTTTGTCGTTGGTGTCGTTTTGTCTTTAATTTTTATCAGCGGTCCAAGAAAAGATTTGTAAAACTTAATACTTGCTCCTTACTACTTAATACTTTATACTATTCTTATGACTATCTTTATCGCCGCCGACCATCGGGGTTTTGAGCTAAAAAACAAACTGATTGAGTATCTTCAAGAAAAAAATATCCGAGTTGAGGACATGGGCAATTACCAATATGATCCTTTGGATGACTATCCTGACTTTGCCAAAAAAGTGGCACAAGCGGTTTTGCAAAATCCCAAAGATTTTTTAGGAATTGTCATCTGTGGCTCTGGGGTTGGCGTCTCAATCACCGTAAACCGCTTCAAAGGCATCCGTTGTGCTTTGGGGTTTTCTTGCGATCAAGTAAAACATGCCAAAGAAAATGATCACATCAATGTTTTAGCTTTGGCTTCGGATTATTTAAAAAATGACAACGACGAAAATGGAAAAAGTCTAGAATTAGCAAAAAAACTAGTTGATACCTTCATTGAAACTCAACCAAAAATGGAAGAAAAGTATTTAAGACGGATTAAAAAAATTGATGAAGAAGAGTAACTTCTTTTATTTAACACTTGCCCTAAACTCCAAAACATCACCATCTTTTACTTGATAATCTCGGCCTTCAAGAAGAATTTTGCCTTTTTCTTTTGCTTTTTGCCAACCTCCAATTTCAATCAAATCTTTGGCAGAAATCACCTCTACCTTAACAAAGTTTTTGGCAAAATCAGTATGGACTTTGGCGGCCGCCTCCAAAGCGGTTTTTCCTTTTTTTAAAGTCCAAGCTTTAGCCTCAGTTCTTTTGGCAATGGTGTAAAAAGTAATTACCTCCAAAGCTCGATAACTTTCGATGATAATTTTTTCTTTGGCGCTTTTTGAAAGTCCATAAGCTTTTAAAAATCTTTGCTGCTCAACCCACGGTAAAGTATTTAACTCGGCCTCAAGCTTAGCGCATATGGGAATAACCGGCAAACTATCAACAGTTTTTGGTGGATTTTGAATATCTTTTTCATCAATGTTAGCAACAACTAATTGCTTTTTTTGGGTTAAAAGATTTAAAGGGTAAAGAAAATTTTTTTCTTCTTCTTTTAACAAAAGATCTTTAGCCATCTTTCCCTGATTCATTTCTTGAATTACTTTTTCTAGAACTTGCTTTTCTTCTTTACTAATTTTTTCCTTCTTTAATCGTTTTTCTAATGTTTGAAGATCAGCAAAAATAAGCTCTTCATTGACAATGAAAAAATCCTCTTCTGGATCGATTTTTGGATGAACGTGAGGAATATCTTTGTCTTTAAAATAGCGCAAAACATGGAGAATAAGATCGACCTCTCTTATATGATGTAAAAACTGATTTCCCAATCCCTCACCTAAACTCGCTCCCTTGATCAAACCGGCAATATCAACAAACTCAATTGTTGTTTGCGTCACTTTGTCAATATTTTCTAAGGAAGCCAGTTTAAAAAGAACATCATCGGGGACACTGACAGTACCAACATTTTTATCAATAGTCGTAAAAGGATAAGCGCCCACTTGCGCTTTTGGTTTTTCTACCAAAGCATTAAAAAGGGTTGATTTCCCAGCGTTAGGTAAACCAACAATGCCAACCTTTAGCATATTAAGATTATTTTAACCCATAAAAACAAATTAAGCAACAAAAAACTTCTTAACCAAAAATTCTATCTTTTCTCGATCGGTACTAAAATAGAATTTAATTTTTTATAACATTCTAAAAATCAAATTAAAAATTTTATCTTGAAAACGGCCGCATCCAAAATAGAATAAAATATTTTTTAATCAGTCTTGCGTTATCAACCCACCATCGCCAACCACCTAACACCTAACACCTAACCTCTAACTTCTAACATCAAACATCTAAAAAAAAGTGTAACGTAGAACGTATAACGTGAAACGTTAAACATTAAACGTTAAATGTTTAAAATTCTATTTTTTATGCGATAGCAGTTAAAATAGAATTTATTTTTCTAACAA
>JAPYWZ010000048.1 GCA_028276105.1 Microgenomates group bacterium
TCAATCAAAAAATAATGTTTTAATCCCTGATAAACTAAACTTTTTTCTAAAATTTCTGAATATCTAAGTAAATCAAAATTACCACCGGAAATCACACAAACAACATTTTTTCCCTTAATCTCTTTTTCTAAAAAATCTAAAGCAGCAATTGTGATTGCTGATGAGGGCTCAATCACAATCCCTTCATTTTGAAATAAATCAATCATCTCGGTAGCAATTTTTCCCTCTTCAACTACCAATGTTTTATCAACAAATTTTTTGGTTATTTCATAGGTAATTGATCCAACTTTTTTAACCGCAATCCCATCGCAAAAAGGATCAATTGATTCAAGAGAGATTGGAGAATTATTTTTTAAGGCTAAATTCATACTTTGCGTTCCTTTTGACTCAACACCAACAATTTTAATATTTTCATCTTTACTTTTTAAAGATAAAGAAATCCCAGAAATCAAACCACCTCCGCCAATAGGAACAATCACATAGTCGATATTCCCATCAAGCTGCTCATAAATTTCCTCACCAATTGTTGCCTGACCGGCAATCACTTTTTCATCATCAAAAGCATGGATATATATTGAGTTGGTTTTTTTGGCGTATTCTTTGGCGAAAAAAGAAGCTTCATCATAACTTTCTCCTTCCAAAACTACTTTAATATAACTTTCCCCAAAATACTTAACTCGACTAATTTTTTGAAGGGGAGTAGTTTTTGGCATAAAAATTGTTCCTTTGATTTTAAGATATGAACAAGAAAAAGCCACTCCTTGAGCATGATTGCCGGCTGAGGCAGTCACTACTCCTTTCTTTCTTTCTTCATCATTAAGTTGCGATATTTTATTAAAAGCACCTCTTATTTTAAATGATCTTACTTTTTGTAAATCCTCTCTTTTAAAATAAATATTGGCTTGGTATTTTTTTGATAATCTCTCACATAATTCAAGGGGTGTTTTTTTAACCACTTTTTTTAGATTATTTTTGGCAACCTCAATTTCTTTTAAAAAATTTTTCATATTTTATTTTTGATTTTCTGGCCGCAACTCTCTAACTTTGGCCCCTGCCTGCCACATCTCTGAATTTCTCATTTTGGCCAATTCTTTTTCTAACTTTTGACGATAATTTTTTTGACGGTTTTTTCTTATTACTCGTCTTGCCTCATAACCTGAAGCTACTTTTTGATAAAGTTCTTTAAAAACTGGCATGACGGCTTTTTTAAACTTTCCTTTCCAATCTAAAGCTCCCCGTTGCGCGGTTGTTGAACAATTAGCATACATCCAATCCATTCCTTTTTCTCCCACCATCGGCATCAAACTTTGCGTTAATTCTTCAACTGTCTCATTAAACGCCTCCGATGGAGAGTGGCCTTTTTTTCGAAAAAGCTCATACTGCGCTTCCATTATCCCAGCCAGTGCTCCCATTAAAACTCCCCGCTCACCCACCAAATCAGAATAAACTTCTTTTTTAAAGGTAGTGGGAAAAAGGTAACCAGCGCCAATTCCAATCCCCATCGCCAAAACTCTATCTTTTGCTTTGCCGGTGGCATCTTGATAAATGGCAAAAGAAGCATTAATTCCCCGTCCGGCCAAAAAATGTTGACGGACAGAACGACCAGCGCCTTTTGGTGCCACCAAAATTACATCAATATCTTTTGGCGGAACAATGCCTGTTTCTTTTGAAAAAGTAATCCCAAAACCATGAGAAAAATATAACGCTTTCCCTTTGGTTAAATATTTTTTTATTTTTGGCCAAACCTCAATCTGACCGGCATCAGAAAGTAAAAAACAAACGATTGTTCCTCTTTTGGCGGCTTCTTCAATTTCAAATAAATTTTTTCCCTCCACCCAACCATCAGCCAAAGCTTTCTCCCAAGAAGAAGAATTCTTTCGCTGACCAACAATAACATTAAAGCCATTATCTTTTAAATTTAAAGCTTGGGCCGGTCCTTGAACACCATAGCCCAAAATCGCAATCACCTCATCTTTTAAAACCTCCCGTGCTTTTTTTAGGGGGAATTCTTCACGGGTAACCACTTCTTCAACAACATCCCCAAAGTTGATTTTTGCCATAGATTTTAAATAAATTTAACTAATAACTAAATAATTAACATCGATAACTTCGATGATTTTTTTTATTTGTTTGGCAATGGTATTAATTTTTGATTCTTCAACATTAGTCGTAAAATTAATGGTTGATATTTTTTTACTATCGACGGGATGAGCGGTTAAAGTCTCAATATTAATCTTTCTTTTTAACAAAATATTAGCCACCCGATATAAAACTCCTGGTTTATTTTCGCAAACAATATTGTATTGAACAGTTTTTATCATATTTTTTAAATAAACTTTTATTCTAATCTTACTTCATCAACCGCCGCTCCTTGAGGTACCATGGGAAAAACATTATGTTCTTTTTCAACAATAACTTCTAATAAATAAGCGCTTTTTTCATTAATAAATTCTTCTAAAGATTTTTCCAATTGAGAAAAATCATTTACTCTTTTTCCTTTTATTCCATAACCGGAAGCAATTTTTAAAAAATCCGGATTTTCCATATAAGTAAAAGAATAGCGCTTTTCAAAAAATAAATCTTGCCATTGCCGCACCATCCCCAAATAAGAATTATTTAAAAGAAGAATTTTTATTGGTAGTTTTTCTTGCATTATCGTTCCAAGCTCTTGAATGGTCATTTGCAATCCACCATCACCACAAGAAGCAATGACTAAATCTTTTGGTTTGGCCAATTGGACGCCAATAGAAGCCGGAAGAGCAAAACCCATGGTTCCAAGACCGCCGGAACTGATATAACTGTTAAAACGATGATATTGATAATATTTAGCGGCAAACATCTGGTTTTGACCAACGTCTGCCACAATTATCGCTTTGCCGTTTGTTTTTTTTTGATAAAATTTCAAAAACTTTAACCATAGTAATTTTATCTTTAAACTTTTCTTCCCGTTTTTGGTGAAATCTTTTTTCTTCTTTTTCAAGTTTCTCAAATTCAAAAAACCAATCTTTGTGAGAATTTTTTTTAATATGGGGCAAAAGAGAGATTAAAACTTCTTTAGCATCACCCACCAAAGAAACCGTCGTTTTCACATTTTTGTCAATTTCTGCCTCATCAATATCAATATGAATCACTTTTGCTTTTGGCGCATATTTTGACAAAACGCCAGTCACTCGATCATCAAAACGCATGCCAACCCCAATAATTAAATCCGCTTGATTGGTAAGTTTATTGACGGCATAATTCCCATGCATGCCAACCATTCCAACATACAAAGGATGAGTAACAGGAAAAGCGCTTACACCATGAAGAGTAACCGCCATTGGTAAATTGGCTTTTTCCGCTAATCTTAAAAACTCTTTATAAGCACCACTAATAATTAATCCATGACCACCAATAAGTAAAGGTTTTTTTGCTTGATTAATAATTTCTGCTGCTTTTTTAATTTCTTCTTTGGTAAATTTGTTCAAATTTTTATATTTTTCCAAAGAAAAATTTTTTGGATAAGAAAAGTCGACTTCTTCAAACTGGGCGTTTTTTGTAATATCAATAACAACCGGTCCTGGTCGACCAGTTCTGGCAATATAAAATGCTTTCGCAAAAACATCGGCAATTTCTTGGGCTGATGTTATTTGATAATTCCATTTAGTAATTGGTGTAGTAATTCCAATCACATCTGTTTCCTGAAAAGCATCAGTACCAACGACAGAAACAGGGACTTGCCCGGTAATACAAACCAAAGGGACTGAGTCCATCATCGCATCAGCAATCCCAGTGACTAAGTTAGTGGCACCAGGACCCGAGGTAGCAAAACAGACACCCACCTTTCCCGAAACTCGAGCATAGCCTTCTGCCGCATGGGCCGCCCCTTGCTCATGACGGACTAAAATATGACGGATTTTATTTTGATAATCATACAAAGCATCATAAATTGGCATATTGGCTCCGCCTGGATAGCCAAAAATCACCTCTACCTTTTCATTAATTAATGATTCAATTACCGCTTGAGCACCAGTTATTTTCATATATTTTTTTTAATAACTTCTGATAATCTTTTAATAGCTTCACTGATTTTTTCTTCAGAAACATTGGTAAAGTTTAAACGAAAAGTATTTTTTCCCTGTCCTTGTTTAACAAAAAAGTAGCATCCTGGCACATACGCTACTTTTTTTTCAACTGCCTGCCAATAAGTTTTAACACTATCAAAATTTTTTGGTCCCTCAACCCAAATAAACATCCCCCCCTCCGGCTTAGTCCAAGAAAAATCTTTGGGAAAGTATTTTTCTAAAGCCTCAAGCATCGCCTCTTGACGTTTTTTGTAAATTTCAATAATCTTTGGCAGATGATTTTTAAAATCACCGGTTAACAGATACTCAGCGGCAATCAATTGGGAAAAACTGTTGGTGTGAAGATCAACGGTTTGCTTAGCGATATTAATTAAGCGAAAAACTTCTTTTGGAGCAACATAAAAACCAATTCTTAAACCAGGTGATAAAATTTTGGAAAAAGTAGAAAGATAAACAGTTTGTTTTGGGGCAAAAACTTGTAACGGCAAAGGTGATTTACCAAAGTAGCGCAAACTTCCATAGGGATCATCTTCAATGGTTAATAAATTAAATTTTTTAATGACTTTGGCTACTTCTTTTCGTCTTTTTTCACTCATTGTTCTTCCGGTTGGATTTTGAAAAGTAGACACCAAATAGAGAAATTTTACTTTTTTTTGTTTTAGTTTTTTTTCTAAATCAGAAGGTAAAATCCCCTCCTTATCAGTTTTAATCTCTAAAAACTTTGGTTGATAAGGAGAAAAAGCATCAACAGCACCAATGTAAGTTGGCGCTTCAACGGCAATATAATCAGAAGGATTAATAAAAACCCGGGCGATAAGATCTAAAAACTGTTGACTACCAGAAACAATGCCAATATTTTCAAAAGTTGTTTCAACTCCTTTTTCTTTCAAAAAGGAAACCAAAGCTTCCCTTAAAGGTTTTAATCCCTCAGTTGGCCCATATTGAAAAGCCAAAGAACCATATTTTTTAATCACTAAACTGGCTAACTTTTCAATTATTTTTGTTGGAAAAGTTTCTGGTGCTGGTAGACCGCCAGCTAACGAAATCATTCCCGGTTGATTAATAACGCGAAGAATCTCCACAATTGCGCTTTTTTCAATTTTTCTTACTGCCTTTGATCTAAGTTGGTTAAAATTTTGATTTTTCATAATATAAAACAAAAAAACCCGCCTTTGTCGGCGGGGTTGATTTTAGTTTAAAAAAATAATCCCCCGCCTATGGCAGGTTAATAAGAATGCTAACAAGAACAAAACTAAAATTGGTTTTCTCCATAATTATAAAATATATAATACACCTTTTTTAAAATAATTTCAAGTGGATTTTTTATACCATTTTTTTATTCTTTCTGTTGCTTCTAAAATATCTTTCTCAT
>JAPYWZ010000043.1 GCA_028276105.1 Microgenomates group bacterium
CGCAATGATCCTTGTTGGTGTGGTTCGGGAAAAAAGTATAAAAAGTGTCATTGGCCAAGTTAATTAAAAAAGAGTGTTTTGTTCGATTTTGGGTTTTTCTTCTTGTTTTTTTTCTTTTTTTTCTTCTTCAAAAATTCTTTTTACCAAAGAATGAATTTGATATCTTTCCAAAAAGTCTTTGAGTTTTTTGTTAAAGCCAAAAAAGCGCATTTTGTTAATATCAATTTCTATTGGTAAGTCAGTTAGAATGGTAGCTAGTTTTTTGGAAAGATAAACCTTTTCTTTTTCTTGAATAAGGATTTTTTTTATTTTTTCCGATTCAATTTGGTTGATATTTTGGTAAAGATTATCAATTGTTCTAAATTGATTAATAAGTTTACTTGCCGTTACCGGACCGATTCCTTTGGCGCCTTTATAATTATCTGACTGATCACCAATCAAAGCTTTATAATCAACAATTTGTTTTGGTAAGACGCCAAATTTTTCCAAAACTTTTTTTTCATCATAAATTTTTATCGTTGTTAATCCAGAAACGGGGCTAGCAACATATACATTATTGTTAATAAGTTGAAGAATGTCTTTATCGCCAGAGATGATAAAAATATTAAAATCGTTATGTTTTTCTAAATTTCTGCAAATTGTTCCGATAATATCATCAGCCTCATAGCCCTCTTTTTCTAATCGATAAATCCCAGAAAGATCAACCGCTTCTTTTACCAGAGGAATTTGTTTTTTAAAATTGTCTTCAATTTTTGGTCGTTGACTTTGATATTCTTTAAAAAGTTGATGGCGAAAGGTAGGTTTTGGAGTATCAAAGGCAACGGCAAGATGAGTCGGTGAAAAGTCAGAAACTACTTTGTAAACCATTGATAAAAAACCAAAAAGGACTTGAGTTGGAGTGCCGTCAGTTGTTGATAAAGGTGGCAGGGCATGATAAGCCCGATGCATGATCGCATTTCCATCAATAAGAATAAGCGTGTTTTTAGACATTTTTTTTACCAACAATTTTTTCAAATTCTTCCTGATCTAAGCTTTCTTTTTTTAATAAAGCTTCTGCTACTTGATCAAGAAGTGGTCTTTTTTCTTTTATGATGCTTACTGCTTTTTTATAGGCTTGGTTGATAATTTTTTTTATCTCCTCATCAATTTTTGCCAACATGTGTTGAGAAATGGTTTGTGATTCAAAATAGCCTTTTCCCCATTCAGTAACATCAAAGGTTGGGCCAAAGTTAATTGGTCCCAAAGAGCTCATCCCATACTCAACGACCATCGCCCGAGCAATTTGGGTGGCTTGATCAAAATCGTTGGCTGCGCCGGTTGTTATTTCTCCAAAAACTATTTCTTCAGCTGCTCGGCCACCCATCATCACCATAATTTTTTCCAAAAGATGGGTTTTTGTTTCATGGAGTTTATCTTTGGTTGGGGGAATTAAGGTATAGCCTAAGGCCAAGCCGCGAGAAACAATTGAGATTCGATGAACCGGATCGGTATGGGGGAGAAAATGAGAGACAATGGCATGTCCTGCCTCATGATAAGCGGTTAATTTTTTATCATAGTCTGATTGAAGCCTTTTTTTCTCAGGACCAAGTTTAACTTTGGTGGCGGCTTCTTCGATGTCTTCAAAAGAGATTTTGTTTTTTCCCGCTCGGGCAGCAAGAATTGCTGCTTCATTGAGCATATTTTCTAAATCCGCCCCGGAAAACCCCACCGTTCTTTTAGCCACTTTTTCCCAATCAATATTCTCTTCAAAAGGTTTACCTTTGGCATGGATTTTGATAATTGCTTTTCTTCCTTCAAGATCAGGATAGTCAATTACAATTCGCCGATCAAAACGACCAGGCCGAAGAAGAGCCGGATCCAAAAGATCGCCACGGTTAGTAGCCGCAATCACAACTACTTGTTCAGTTGGAGTAAATCCATCCATTTCCACCAAAATTTGGTTTAAGGTTTGCTCTCGTTCATCATGAGCGGGCATAATCCCCATTGATCGAGCACGGCCAATGGCATCGATTTCATCAATAAAAATAATTGAAGGGGCGTTTTTTTTGGCGGTATTAAAAAGATCACGAACTCGAGCTGCTCCAATACCCACCAACATTTCCATAAACTCGCTTCCGGCAATTGAAAAAAAAGGGACATTGGCTTCACCGGCAACCGCTTTGGCCAAAAGCGTTTTTCCACAACCTGACGGCCCAACCAAAAGAACCCCTTTTGGCGTTCTTGCTCCTAATTTTTTATATTTTTCTGGATTTTTTAAAAAATCAACCACTTCTTGGAGTTCTTTTTTGGCTTCATCAACACCGGCAACATCTGAAAAGGTGACTTTTGGCATATCTTTGGAAAATTTTTTTACTCTTGCTTGACCAAAAGAAAAAACTGAATCTTGAGCCCCTTTGGCCTGACGAAAAAGAAAGACAAAAAAAACAATCATCAAAATCGTTGGGACAACATTGCTTAAAAAATTGATAAAGTCGGAAGTTGAACCACCGTCTTTGATTAATAAATTGACTGAAGAGGGGTTGATATCATTGTCTTTTAAGATTTTTAAAAAGCTTTCTGAAGGTTCTTTATGGGAAATAGCATAAGTATTGTTTTTATATTCAATTAATAAGCGGTTGTCAGTAATTTCGATTTTTTTTACTTTTTTTTCTTTAATTTCTTCAATGACTTGAGTGATTGGTTTTTCAGGAACAATCTGTTTTACTTCTTGGTTGATGGCATGAAAAAATTGATAGAGGAAAAGAAAGACAAAAAAGGCAATAAAGAGATTTTTTAAATTAATTTCTATTTTCCATTCAAACAGTTTTTTGTTCTTTTTATTTTCATTTTTATTTTTTTCACTCATAAAGTAAATTTTAGCAAAGTTTTGTAAAATATGAAAAGAAATTCAAAATTCAAGATTCAAAATGCAAATCTCAAAATGAAAAATTGATATTAATTTTTTTATTTTTATATGAAGATTATCAAATTAGATGACAAAAATGTAATTGAAAAAACAGTTGAGATTTTACAACAAGGGGGGTTGGTGGTTTTTCCATCGGATACTGTTTATGGGCTTTTGGTTGATGCTTACAATGAAAAAGCAGTTAAAAAATTAATTGCTTTTAAAAATCGACCTCCCGGAAAGCCAATTTCAGTTTTTGTCGATTGGGATTTTTTATATGAGTTGGTTTTAGTTTCAGAAAAACAAAAAGAGCTTTTAGAAAATATCTTGCCTGGGCCTTTTACGGTGGTTTTGAGATCAAAGGGAAAAGTTTGTCCTCTTTTGGAGTCGGAAAAAAAAACTTTAGGAGTAAGGATTCCTGATTATCAACCAGTTAATAGTTTGGTTAAAAAATTTAAAAGACCAATTACGGCCACTTCAGCTAATTTAAGTGGTAAGTCACCTCATTACTCAATTGAGAGTTTATTAAAGCAGTTACCAGAAAGCAAAAAAAAATTGATTGATTTTATTGTGGATGCTAGAAAATTAAAAAGAAACAAACCTTCAACGGTAGTTGATTTGGTTGAAGAAAATATTAAAATTCTTCGACAAGGCGATATTCTTTTTACCCAAGTTAATACTTATATTTCAAGATCAGAAAAAGAAACAAAAAAAATCGCTCAGTTTATTTTAAATAAATTATTAAAAAAAGATGTTAAAAAAACATTAATTTTTATTATCGAGGGAGATTTAGGAGTAGGGAAAACAGTTTTTGTTAAGGGAATGGGTGAATTTTTGGGAATAAAAGAGATTGTTTCGCCAACTTTTGTGGTGATGTACGAGTATGAAGTTGAAAAATCAAAAGTTGATAAATTAATTCATTTGGATTTATATAATGTTGAGGAAAAGGAGGAGTTTGAGTATTTAAGAATTGGGGATTATTTAGTGCCTGGAAATTTGTTGGCTATTGAATGGGGAGAGAAGGTTGGGGAGATATTTGATTTACTTAAAGAAAAGGGAGAGATTGTTTATGTAAAGATGAGTTATGAGAATGAGAAGGAGAGGGTGATTGAAGTTAAAAAATAAAAAATAAAAAATAAAAATGAAAAATGACAATGAAAAAATGCAAAAAGAAATAAATTAAAAAATTTGAAAAATTTTTTAATTTTTATTTGTCATTTTTATTTTTTCATTTTTAGTTTTTAATTAGTTATGATTTTATCAATCGATACCAGTTGTGATGAGACAGCGGCGGCTTTGGTTTTGGGGCGGCGGGTTTTGTCGAATGTTGTCTACTCTCAAGTTTTGCTTCATCAAAAATGGGGTGGGGTTGTTCCTTCAATTGCCAAAAGGGCCCATGAGGAGAGAATTGATTTTGTAATTAATGCCACCATTAAAAAAATTCTTAGTCAAAAAAATTTATTTACGACTAAACTTGCTTCCCCGCCTAAATTGGTGGGGTCGGTTATGCCTTACTTATTTTTAGCAGATGGGAGTTTATTTTATCGAAATTTTTTTGACTATATTGAGGCAATTGCCGTAACTGTTGGTCCAGGATTGGCACCAGCCCTTGAGGTTGGCATTAAAAAAGCAAAAGAGTTGGCAAAAAATTTTAATAAAAAAATTATAAGTGTCAATCATCTTGAGGGTCATATTTATTCGCCTTTTGTTCAAAATTCAAAAGGTAATCCCAAAATTGATTTTCGTTTTCCTTACTTGGTTTTGACTGTTTCTGGGGGGCATACGAGTTTGGTGGTTTTTGAGGATCATTTAAAGTATAAAGTTATTGGAGAAACAATCGATGATGCCGCTGGTGAAGCTTTGGATAAGGCAGCTAAACTTTTGGGACTTGGCTATCCTGGAGGGCCAGTGATTGAAAGATTAGCCAAAGAAGTTGATAACCGTGATTTTTATCATTTTCCAAGACCGATGATTTCTTCTGATAATTTAAATTTTTCCTTTTCCGGACTGAAAACTTCTTTTTATTATTTTTTAAAAAAAATGGATGAGAAAGAGAAATTAAAAAAAATAAGAGAACTTTCATCATCATTTCAGCAGGCAGTTTTTGAGACATTGATTATCAAAACTGAAAAAGCAATTAAAAAAACTGGGATTAAAAATTTAGCTTTAGTTGGTGGAGTTTCGGCTAATTTTTATCTTCGAAAATTATTTCGCAATTTAGCAAAAAAATATAATGGTCAAGTTTTGTTTCCTTCGTTTAAATATCTTTGTGGCGATAATGCGGCAATGATTGGGGTTGTTGCTTCTTTTAAAGCCCAAAAAAATCTTTTTGTTTTCGATATTAAAAATCTTGACCGTATGCCCCGGATGAGTTTGTAAAGGGATAAAATATAGTACGATCGCATCAAAAATTATTCAAATTTGTATGTTTTACATAACATTCTTATCACGATCGTGACGAGATGGTAAAAATATAAGAGTAAATTTTTGATGATGCATAATTTCTTCTTTACTTTTTTTCTTTTTTGTATTAAACTATTACTTATAATGTAATAATTAAATTTTAAATTTATTTTTATGTTTAACATCTCAAAACAATCAGATTATGGACTTTTGATGTTGGAGTATTTAAAAGATAAAAAGAACTATATTTCTTTGACTGAGATTGTTGAAAAATTAAAACTACCAAAAAGATTTTTAGCCAGGATTGCTTCCAAATTAGTTTCGGCAAGAATACTTTTAAGTCGCGAAGGAAAAGTCGGTGGTTATCTTTTAAATCCAAAAATTAAGTCGTTGACTTTATATGATTATTTAAAGATTTTTGAAGGTGATTTAGCTTTGACTAAATGTTTTGATAAAGATTATCAATGTCAGTGGGAGAAAAATTGTTCTCACAAGAAATTTTTTAATCATAAATTAAGAAATGCTTTTGTTGAAAA
>JAPYWZ010000078.1 GCA_028276105.1 Microgenomates group bacterium
TAAAGGATCAAAAGGTTGAGAAGAAGTGGTGGTTGGTGCTTGGTTAACAACGGGTGGAGTTTGAGTTGGTGGAGGAGCGGTTGGTGATTGAGTAGGTTGAGGAGGGGGCGCAGAAGAAGTTTGCGGTTGAGTGATTGGTTGTGTTTGAGTTGGGGGTTGAGGGGAAGTTGGTTGAGGAGGCGGGGTAACATCAGCCAAAGCTTGAGCGACCGCTTCTTGTTTTTTAAAACCCAAAACCTCATCAAACTCTTCCTGAGTAAAACCTTTTAAAACAACAATTTGACCATCATCTTTTTCAATTTTAGTCACCGGGGTTCCAGCAAAGTTATTGGAAACGGCCAACATTTCTGTCAGCCACTCTCGATTTTGCTCTAAATTTTTTTCTTCATAAGGAAGATTATGAGATTGTAAATATTCTTTCTCCGCTTTGGAGAACTGGCAATCAGAAACAGTATAGACAGTAATTTTCATAGTATAAATTCACTGTACATAATTTTTTTTTGTTTGTCAATAACATTTTTAAAGTTGAAATCAGTTAAAATCAGTTATAATTAGTTGAAATCAGTTGGAATCGGTTTACCCTGAGCGAAGTCGAAGGGTTAGAATCGGTTGAAATCGATTATAATTGAAGTTATGGGGAGTATAGATAATTTAAGAATATATAAAAAAGCGTTAGAGTTTAGGTATTTAATCGCTGATTTTAACTGACTTTGACTGATTTTTAACTGATTTGGAATTTTTGGTTTTATCAAAAATTCCCAACTGTTTAAGCTTCCACATAAAAAGTGCCCCTTTTTTTCGGGCGTTTGAGTCGATAACAAAGCGTAACGCTTCTTCTAAAACCGGCCGGGGGATGGTTTTGGCCAATTTAATATATAAACTTTTTTTTCTTGGCTCACCCAGTTTTTCAGCCAAGTAAATCCCAAACGCTTGAAAGTCACGGGAGATATATTTGTCTTTTAATGGGTCAAAGTTTTTTAGGATGTCTTTGATGGAGTGCATAATAAATATATCAAAAATCAAAAATTAAAAATCAAAATCATTTTATTTTTGAATTTTAATTTGTCATTTTGCATTTTGATTTTTGATATTTGATATAGAAAAATTTTTGACATTTGAGATTTTATTATTATTTTATCATTTTAGTTTTAAAAGAAAGAGTTGTTAGGAGGTTTTTTTATTTAAGATTTCCTCATACACTTTTTCGTATTCATCAACCATTCTTTCAACTGTAAAATTTTTCTCCACATGTTCTCGACAAGCTCGACGCATTTTTCTATACTGTTCTTCTGGCATTGAGTAAATTCGCTCAACCGCCTCACAAAGCCCTTCAATACCAGTTTTTTTGATAATAAAGTTTCCTCTTATATCATCATCTGATGGGTTGATAATAAATCCTGTTTCGCCATCTTTTATCACCTCAGGGACAGAGCCGCGAGCAAAAGCAACAACAGGAGTACCAGTCGCCATTGATTCAATCATCACCAACCCAAACGGTTCTTCCCATTGGATGGGGAAGAGGAAGAGTTTGGAGTTAGATAGTATTTTGTTCTTTTCCACAAAAGTTAGTTTTTCAATAAATGTTACTAAATTAGACAAGTTTTTTATTAACGGCTTAATTTTGTTTTCAAAAAACATCTTATTTTGGATGAATCCTGAAATTATAGTTTTTTTCTTTAATTTTTTCGCTATTTGAAGGACTATATCGCAACCCTTAGGCATATTTGGATCTATTCTACCAATCCATATTATATTATCATTGCCATTACTTTCTGAAAAATGAAAATCGTTTAAATTTAATCCATGATGAATTAGAAATTTTTTACTTTTTGGAATAAATGCTGTTTTTTCATATTGAAATGAGGAAGGAAATATGAAGTATAAATTTCTATTAATACCAAAGAAATTTTTTTCATATAAATTTTTATAGTAAAAAATTAAGGAGAAATCTACCGGAAAATGTTGAATAACCAAACATTTTTTTCCTAAATAGTTTAGATTGAAAGTGATAGCGGGGTAAGAAGATGAATCGACTATAAAGTCATATTTTTCTTTATTTATTAATAATTTAATTATAGTAGATGTATAAATAGTTGATATAAACTGTTCCTTTTTCGTCCTTATTTGATTTAAGTCTCCTTTAAGAAAGTACCAATTTTTTTCTTTATAGTATTCTTTTAACGATTGATCAAAAATTTTTATAAGATTAATTTTTTTAGTTTCAATAGAGTTTTTGATAGCATAGAGATCAACACTATATCCTCTTTTTTCGTGTTCAAGTATAAAATTTGCTGTCCATACTTCAGAACCTCCTGAACTTTCTTTTATAGTGGGTTGCGTAAGAGAAGATATTACTGCTATTTTCATTGTTTTTTATGATTACATGAAATATTTATAATCATATTTTTAATTTCTTCATACATTACTTTTTCCCCGCTAGAATAATATTTAGATTGAGATTTTTTCATTTGTATAATTTGGTGATAGTTATAAAGGAGATTTTTAACCTCCTTTTCGACTTTTTCGATCGGCGAGTATTTGTAAAACATTTTACATAAGTTAAGTTTGGCAAAAGGTAGTATTTCTTCAGGATTTAATCTAGGGAACACCTTTTTAAATCTTATTTTTACATTAGCGATTACAGGAACATTAGCTGCAATGGCTTGAGATAACGTGCTTAGTCCTTGATGTTGAAATACAAGATCTGCGCTGGCAAGATATTGATAAAATACGTTGGCATTTTCAATTTTTGGATTTAAAATACAAAAATTTTCTACTGTTTTAGGCAAACTATGATAAGGATAATTTCCTACCGCTATTATTTTTATTCTTTTTTTTTCTTTTATAAATTTTTTTACTATACGAATAATTTTTTTTAAAACCCAGAATTGAGCAGTTGACCCCCAGCCACTAAAGTAACAAAAGATATATTTTTCTGAAGGTAAAATATTTAGTTTTTTTCTAATTTTTTCTTTTTGTTTTTCGGATAATTTTTTATAAGAAGGAATTAAACCAACAACAGATATTTTTTTTCGTAAATAAGAAGGGATAAAAAAATAACCTCCATTTTCTTTTAATCCTAGTTCAAATACTTTTTGAGGGAAATTTATGAAGTATTTATGAATCCATTTTATTTGCGAAAACTTAGTGGGGATATCATTAATTAACCAATTAGAGTCAATACTAACTGTTAAAATTTTTGGGAAAGGTGATTTTTCTCTAAATTCTGAATAACTATTAAACATTTTTGAATTACAGAAAACAATAACATTGGGTTTTTCTTTTAATGCTAAATTAATGAGTTGTTGGGGATTTTTGGTGATAAAATAAGGAAACGTATGAGATATAAAATTTATATTTTCTTCTTGAGCTAAGGCAAAAATAACTTTTTCATTTTTTGATTCTAAATATTTAGCAAAAGCATATCCTTGCGATGTTTCACCTGGACCCATTGTGGCAATAAGATATTTAGCCATAGAAAATTAGTTAATTATCCAAAAACTTTATTAATTTATCTTTATAATTTTTTATAGATTTAGTAATGGAATAAAAAAAGGCGCGAGTCTCAGGTCCAATAAAATAAATTTTATCACTTCTTTCCATAAGATTTAAGATTAGTTTTGAAATTTGATCTAAGTATGGATAAATCATAGAAAAACCATGATAAGCTATTGGTGAAAAATTTAAAATAAAAG